>JAPULM010000305.1 GCA_027294925.1 bacterium | reverse complement strand
TCTGCCCGGCGAGTATGGTCTATTGAAGCTGTTAGCCGATCGGGGCTATAGCATTAATAAATTACGATAGGGGGTGCAAGGGCTGAGTGCTAAGAGCATCAGGCTCTTGGCGCTGAATGGCTGCTTGCTCCAGAAACGCCTGTACCCGCTCATCAACCATCACGTTCTCAGGCTTGAACGGCCGGCGCAGTACCACACCCTCCAATTGTCGGCAGCGGCTCAACGCCACATACGCTTGTCCAGGCGCGAAGGCGCCGCGCCCGAAGTCAATCACCACCTGATCAAAGGTTTTGCCTTGTGCTTTGTGAATCGTCGTACCCCAGGCCAGACGCAGCGGATATTGGGTGAACGAACCGACCACTTCTGATTCGATGCGTTGTCGTCTGTCGTTAAACACAAAGCGAATCGATTCCCAGGTGTAAGGTGAGATCTTACCCGTATAGCCGCTTTCCAGCTTGACGTGGACGTCGGTTGACTCGTCATGCGTCGCGATCCTCGACACCTGCCCCAGGGTGCCGTTCACCCATCGGCCACGTGGCTCATTATTGAGCATCATGATGCGAGCGCCGGCCTTCAGCGTCAGGCTTGCATCGGTAGGTAATTGGCGTTGCTGAAAGGCGCCGTCGAGTCGTCCCCTAAAGGTGTATGGCTTTTGGCGAATTTGGGCCAAGTGGTGGGCGTTGATGCGGTCCGCCATGGCATTGGTGGTGACCAGGGCGACGTATTGATCACGTTTGAGGTCTGACAGATCGGCTCGGTAGCGGGCGTTGAGCGCCGCGATGTGGCTCGCATCCAAGGCTCCCGTACGAACCGCGTCCAGCAATGTCACAAAGGCGGCGTCATTCTGGCGGTAGACCTTGCTGAGCTGTGCCACCAGGCAGGGTGTCTGGCCGAAGACCTTGGCGTCAAAGAAATAGGGACTGGCGTAATGGGTGGTAAACAACCCCTCTTGTTCAGATTGCACCACGGGTGGTAGCTGATAGAGATCGCCGATAAAGACCATCTTCACGCCGCCAAACGGTTGACTGGCACGAGGTCCGTTGGCACGCAGAAATTGATCGACGCAATCAAGCAGATCCGCTCGCACCATGCTAATTTCGTCAATCACAATGGTTTGCAGGTTGCGGTACAGTTGGGTTTTACCTGAGGCCCGGCGGCGTGCTTTCTCCGGTGTCACGCCAGGACCGAAGCGAAAGAACGAGTGAATCGTTTGGCCTTGTACATTGACAGCTGCGACGCCAGTAGGCGCCAGCACCACGATGCGCTTGCGAGTGGTCGATCTGAAGTGACGTAGCAATGTCGACTTACCGGTGCCAGCGCGCCCGGTGAGAAACACGTGCTGCTGGCTGTCTTCAAACAGCTGTAGCGCCGCCTGCGCCTCAGGCGCGAGTTCGATTGTGGGCTTACTATGATGCTTGCTGGTGCGCTTTGCTTTGGCGTTGCTGCCTTGCATCGAAACCCTCCCGAATAGCATAGACCAGTATGTTTGGCATTTCTTCTCGTCCTCTTATGACCGCCTTTTTAGCGAGTTGGGAGGCAAACATATATAGCCGGGCACAGAAGTCCTTGAGCGTTTCTAAACATCGGATTACCTTCGCAGTCAACAGGCTCTACCCCGCCGAACTGGCGGGGTAATTGCAATGCCTGGTCCTATGCTTCACTTTCGCTTGCGGATACGTAATCGTATACACCCACACCCTGCACAATCATAAACTGGCATGGACCGTTATTTTCACCCCGCACGTAGTGCGGGGTTCCGGGAGTGACGGCAATGCTATCACCCGGCATCAGGCGATGCATCGCGGTTGGCCTGCGGGTCTCGATACACATGGGGCCTTGCATGCAGAAAAACGTGTCAGTGATCTCGCTGTGGTAGTGCCACGGCACACACTGTCCCGCGTCCAAGGTGAGGCGGCGGACACGTAGGCCGGGCGCCTCAGCCACGGTTTCACGGCCTGCAACGACATAGGAACTAGATGCGCTATTCATGCTATGTACCTTTCATAACGTAGCTGATTGAGTAGCTGGGATAAATGTCCTTCATTTAAACGCTGTATCAAATTTTTAAACTAATGGACTCAACCCCGCCAAACGGGCAGGGTAATTACGCCGCATCGCACTTATGTAGGTGGACCAAATTTATCTCCGGATACTTAGTACGGATACGGCATGGGGCCACAGGGTACTTCGATTAGCGTCGGCGCATTGATGGCTAGGGCTTGCTTGAGTTGCCTCTCCAGTTCTTCGGCATTGTGAGCCCGGGTTCCTCTGGCACCATATGCGTCCACCAGTTTCATAAAGTCAGGATTGTGCAGTTCCGGACCATAAACGCGTCCCTGAAAACGGTCGCGCTGATCGCGCATGACGTTGCCAAAGGCATTGTCATTAAAGACGATCACCACCGCGTTGATCTTATGCTGAACGGCCGTCGCCAGTTCTTGTGAATTAAACATGAAGCCGCCATCACCGGATATGGCGACAACCGCCGTGCCGGGTCTAGCGACTTTGGCTCCGAGTGCGGTCGGATAAGCATAACCAAGGTTACCGAAGTAAGACGAGGTCAGGAAGGTGCCCGGCTGGTATACCGGGTAGTAAGCGCGGCTGTAGTAGCCGACTTGGGTCATCCCGGCAATGATCACCCCATCGTCCGGCATGGCATTGCGGATCGCTTTGAGATAGCCGGCTAGGGGTTGAAGATTGGCATGCGGACTGTCGCGGCGTTCTCGTTTCAGGGTCTCTAGCTCATCTTGATTGCTGGGGTGGGCTGGGGTAGTGGCAGAAAGGGTGGCGTAAAGTGCTTCCAGGGTGTTTTTTGCATCGCCAAACAGGCCAATGGTTTTGGCATAGTTTCGTCCAATTTCAGCCTGGTCAATGTCAATTTGTACAACGGTCTGCCCACTGAGGAGGTGGGGATAGGCTAAGCGCGTACCGACAGCCAGTACCACATCCGTTTGCGCAATGTAGTCGATAATCGGGTCCTGGCGTAGCCGCATGGCGCCCAGCGACAGGTGATGCCGGTCGGAAAGCGCCCCTTTGCCTTCAGCCGTCGTCAGGATGGGCGTCTGCAAGTGTTCGGCCAGCTGTTGCAGGGCAGCACTGGCTTGGGATGAGATGACCCCACCGCCCGCTATGATCATAAGTTTGTTGGCGTGGCTTAGAGCCTCAGCGCCTGCTTGAATTTGTTCAGGGCTGGCGGCCGGCCGCATGGGATTGGTCGGCTCAAGCAGTTCGATGTCGGCCTCTTCGGCCAGCGTTTCGGGTGGAATCTCGATCTCAACCGGCCGTGGCCGACCTGTCTTGAGCTGCCGAAATGCCTCCTGTACGGTAGCGGGAACGTCCTCTGGCTGCAAGACGCGTGAGGCCCACTTGGTAACCGGACGAATGGTGTCCATTTGATCGTTTACTTCATGCAGCATGCCTCGGTCAACGCCAATCAGATCGCGTTCGATCTGTCCGGCTACCACCAAGATCGGCGACGAAGCGGCATATGCGGTACCAATGCCGGCTGAGGCATTCTGCAGGCCAGGACCCGGCACGACGAGTGCCGTTCCAATGCCTCCGCCTGCACGTGCGTATCCGTCGGCCATATAGGTCGTGGCCTGCTCATGGCGGGTGGTGATAAAACGGATTCCCGACTCATCGTAAAGTCCGTCCAGCAAGTGATAAAGTTGCACGCCAGGCAGGCCGAATATGACCCTTACCCCTTCACGGTAAAGCGACTTTGCAAGTGCCTGACCACCGGTCATTTTAGGCATTTTTTATTCCTCATACGATAAAAAAAAACGCAGCGCCTCGCGTTGGACAAGAACTCGCAGGTCGTGTTGCATGACACCTGAGGTGCAGGATAGCGCTTCCTCGCGGGAGCGTCAATGCCTGCCGGAAATCCTCAAGGCGGAGGGCACTCCAGAGGCCAAGGCAACTAGGAAACATAAAGAAGAAATAAAATACTCAACTTTCCGGGCATGCGCCGTGAGGTGTCAGAACTTGACGCCGCGGACGCAATTGCGCTATGTAGGTGTTAGACAATGAGATCCCCATCAATTCAGAGTGGATGATCCACTAGAAGGGAAATAACGTGGAGGCAACAGGCGTTTCACACATTGCGTTTTGCGTGCAAGACATCGAGAAATCATTGGCTTTTTACCGAGATATCTTGGGCATGCGGGTGACGTTTGATCAAGTCCAAGATACGACCGCAGGCGGTCTTCCACACGTGTACCACCAGGCTCGCCAGTCGAGGCGCACGGTCCATCTGCGCTACGGAGCGGGTAACTCGATGCCCTTTCTCGTGGTTACCACCCACCCCAATGAGGACGCGGATGGCAAGCCCATCAAGCTGGATCAAGTCGGGATCAGCCATTTGTCATTTACGGTAAAAGATGTCAAAGCATTGGCTGATGAGCTGATCACCAAAGGGGTTGAACTTGCTGCGCCGATGGCAGCGTTCACCAATGCTCAAGGCGGGGTCAGCAGCATCTTTGTCTACGATCCCGATGGGATTCTCGTACAGTTTGATAACGGCAGCGGTGGTTAAGCTGTATCGTCGGCATTGACAAAGAGGGCATGGATATTGACGTGGAGCTCAAGGACGGCGAAAAACGCATTCGCATTGAGTTCGATCACCTGCTTGAAGATGACGACGATGCCCAGAATACGTTGATTAACATGTCGGTGCACGCCCGTGAAGTCGTCATTAGCCAGGCTGAGAAAAACCGCGAAAAATGAGAGCCCCCGGCTCTTTCAGCAGCACTCTGAACGTGGGCATTATGAGTCATGACTTGGACCATAAGTCGGAATTTGCGCCTCGTAATTATCGCTGGGTGCTTTTATCGCCCCAGTATTGGCGGATCTTGCTCATGACATCTAATTCTTGCTAGGCATCTAACTTTTATTAACGAGCTCCACCCGGTCATTTTGAATCACTCTGCCGGTGTAGGTTGGCAAGCAATGCCAGGTACGAAGCGACGCCATTGACATCAGCTAACCGATAGCGGGCGGCGGTCTGCACGTGAAGGGTGTCGGAAACCAGAATGCCGACACCAACGTTGCAGATGGCTTGAAATGCATCTTCGTCCGTCACATCGTCCCCAATATAGATGGGAAGGCACTTGTGGTAATCGAAGCCCATAACCTCAATAAGCCAGAATAGAGCCTTGCCTTTATGCCAATCAACAGAAGGACGGAGTTCTAACAGTTTTTTCCCTCCGGTCATACGCAAATTGGGAAATGCACGGCTAACGGTGAAAACGGCAGTGTGGACCTCTGCGACCTGCCTTGGTTCGACCCGACGATAATGGATGGCGATGGCGAATCGCTTGCGCTCTACTTGGGCGCCGACGATTGAGGTAATTTGATGCTGCAAATCCGCTTCTGCACGATCTAGATCGTACAAGAATGGGGCGGCAAATGGTTGCTCCGCATGAAAGCCTTTTGGCCCGGCAATGTCAAAACCGTGGCTGCCAGCGTAATAGATTTGATCGATATTAACGCGTTGCTGAACGTCATGCAGGTCACGGCCGCTCACAATGGCGACAGGTAGGGTATGTGCTAAGGCGTTTAAGATGTTGTGCATGGTCTATGACAAATTGGCATCTTATGGGCGTGGGGCAATTGGCGTTAAGGTGCCGTCGTAATCGAGAAAGACAATAATCCGCTTATCGGCTGCCGATGTTATTAAGTCATCAAGGTGATTCGAGGCTGACGGCAAGCCCTGAGAGCCTTGATAAGAACCAGCATCCATGTCGTACCAACCCTTTTCAATCAAGACGAATCTCAGATAGGTCTTGAACGACTATATCGGCGCCATTCGGTTTAAGTGGCTTGGCCTGCCTAGCCTTATATTGATACTAATCACAGCTTTGGCATGCACTGACGCCGTTCGTAAGGCAGCTAAACGCCGCTTATAATAGACGTCCTAATAGCAGGCCAACATAGCCTGCCAGGCCGCCGCCAATAACGCTACCACACACATAGATAAAGCTTGGCCATAGAGCACCATTTTGGATAAGTTGCAGGGATTCTAAGCTGAAGGTGGAAAATGTCGTGTAGGAGCCCAAAAATCCGACCATCAAGGCTAGCCGTAGGCCGGGGTGCGTTATCCAACGCTCGCTTAACGCCATGGTCAGAAAACAAAGGATGAAGCTACCACTTATATTGATAATAAGGGTTCCATACGGGAACACATCGCCCCACTTGTTGGCAGACCACATAGAAACAATAAAACGTGCATTGGCGCCAAGCAGGCCGCCCAAGCCGATTAGCAGATATCTCGACATATGCCATCACATCTGATTTGGGTGTTGCGAGAAGAAAAACTGACGTCTTGATTTATACCAGTTTTTCCCCGGCGGGGCAAAGAGGCTGGAATAATCAAGGCTCGTTTAGTGCACATTTCGTTGCAAAGGGTATATCGCGTAGCACCTCCCGGATTTTAACGTCTCCTGGTAGCTCCAGCGTACACGCTAAGTTGGGGTGCACACAGGCTCCTCGTCACGCCTCATGTTCTGCTCATGTCAGACCGATAATGCAGAGTTGTACCTGCTAATTTCAAAGTGCGGGGGCCGGCCCCGCACCTGCCACGTCCCCAGGAGGGGAAA
>JAPULM010000304.1 GCA_027294925.1 bacterium | reverse complement strand
GGAATACCTTGACGAGCAAGAGCTTGAACGGCAGCGCAGGATCCACGACAGCCTGATCACCATGGGGCTGCAACTCATTTCCGACTCCTATCTTGATGTGATGGAACAACGTTGTCAAGAGGCCGATATTCCATATGAACGGAAAATGTTTGATGGTCGTAACTTTCAAGTTATCGTCGACGATATTCAAGAAAGCGATTACGACCTTGTTGTGCTCGGCGCCCTGGGGACGGGCGCGGTGCGTGACAGTGTCATCGGTAGTGTCTGCGAGCGGGTGATTCGCCGCACTCAGGTTGACACCATGGTGCTGAAGCAGCCGGTCATGTTCGACGACTTGCCAGCCGGCCCGATCGTAGTGGGTATCGACGGCAGTCCGCAATCGTTCGCCGGTCTGCAAACCGCCATCGAATTCGGCAAGAAGTTTGATCTACCCGTAGAAGCGGTTGGCGTCTACGACCCGTTTCTACACTACATTATGTTTAATGGTCTCGTCGGTGTGTTGTCGGAGAAGGCGTCCAAGGTGTTCAAATTTAAAGAGCAAGAGGCGTTGCACGAGGAAATCATTGATACCGGATTAGCCAAAATATATCAATCCCACCTCGAAGTGGCGCGGCGCGTGGCAGCCGAAGAAGGAATTGATCTCAAGATCACCCTACTGCCAGGCAAAGCCTACGAAAAAATGTTGCACTTTATCCGTGATCGCAACCCCTGGCTGCTCATTGTTGGCCGAATCGGCGTGCATAGCGATGATCGCATGGACATTGGTTCAAATGCGGAGAACCTGCTTCGCCTGGCGCCATGCAATGTCCTGTTGGTAAGCCGAAAGTTTGTGCCGCCAATGGACGTGAAGGCCGAGGAGGGTATCGTGTGGACGGAAGACGCCGGTGAATGGATCGAAGAACGGGTACCGACGCTCGTGCGTGGCATCGCCCGCACGGCTGTGCATCGTTATGCCTTCGAACGGGGTCATTCGGTCATTACGATTGCCGTCATCGAACAGGCGGTGGGCGAAATTCTGCCGGAAGGCATGATGCGCTCGATGGGTATAGCTGCCGAACAAATCGCCATTCACAAGCAGAATCTGACAGAACGAGTCACCTATATCTGTACCGCCTGTGGCTATGCCACACGCGACGTACAACCGGAACGTTGTCCCGTTTGTCAACAAGATGGCGCCCAGTTTAACAGAATCGACAAAGAGACGCTGGACGCCCTGGTAGCGCTGGAAGGCGGACTGCAAGAAGAAACCAGTTTCGATGGGGTTAAGCTACGCTGGACGGATGAAGCCAAAAAATCCCTGCGCACGGTGCCTTCCGGCTATGAACGGCGACGCGCCAAGGCGCGCATGGAAAAACTAGCCCGGGTGCAGGGCTTGGCGACTGTTACCACAGCCGTGGCGCAGCAAATCATCACCGAATCAGTTGCGCCGCTGGTTACTGCGCCAGTAGCCCAAGGCGTGGCGCAATCTGAGCCACAGACCGTATCCGACTCGGGTCTCGCCTGGACGCCGCAAGCAGAAACCCGGTTGGCTCGCGTACCGGCTGGTTTTATGCGTGATATGACACAGACACGGGTGGAAAATCTAGCTCAGGAAAAAGGCCAAACGCTCGTCACCTTGGAAACAACTGAAGAAGCGATTGCTATGGCGCGGCAGCTTATGCAGGAATCCATTGGCGCCTATATGCAGGACCCGGCCTCTAAGAGCGGCAAGTAAGCGGAGTGCAATGAAAACCTATGCAGATATCGTAGGCGACGGCGGGTCGAATGTCTTGGCCCAAGTGCAGCAGCAGGTTGCACGCCTGCAAGAGCGCCTGCACAGCGTACAACATATTATCGCTGTGGTGAGCGGCAAAGGCGGGGTAGGGAAAAGTACCGTCACCGTCAACCTGGCAACCGCTTATGCCATGCAGGGCCATCAAGTGGCTATCATGGATGCTGACATCAACGGCCCCTCTATCGCCAAAATGCTTGGTGTGCGCGACTATATCCCAAGTTTCTCAGCCGACGGTGTGGTTGCGGCTGAAGGTCCATTGCATATGCGTGTGATGTCAATGGACCTGTTCTTACCGGATGATGCAACACCGGTTACTTGGAAGGCGCCGACGCAGCAGGAAGCATTCGTATGGCGCGGCACGATGGAAATGACCACCTTACGCGAAATGCTCACGGACACCATCTGGGGTGAGTTGGATTGTCTGTTCATCGACCTCCCGCCAGGGACAGATCGGCTACCCAATGTGGCCGGCTTACTGCCGTTTATGGCCGGTGCTCTGATGGTGACCATCCCGTCACAAGTCTCTCAACTGATCGTGAAAAAATCGCTCACCCTGGCCAACGATGTCTTGCCGGGTCGTGTGATAGGCCTGGTGGATAACATGCAAGGTTACGTCTGTCCACACTGCCATCAAGTCGGTGACCTGTTTCCTGAATCGAGCAGTACGGCTACCGCTGTCGCCTTGCAAGTCCCCTATTTAACCGGCATTCCCTTTGACCCGAAACTCGCAGCAGCAGCGGATCGCGGCCAACCCTTTGTCCTTGAGCATGCCGAGACACCGGCTGGCCGCGCCTTTCACCACCTCGCTGCGATGCTGCGCCAATACCTGGACACGCGAGACGCAATGGGAGAAACCACATGAAGTTCTTGTGTATAACTTGCGACGAAGCCTTAACCCATCAGCGCACCAGTGGGCCTGATGAAGGTGTGATGTCGATTATCTTTGCCTGCCCGGCTTGTGGTTGGGAAATGGCGATGTATACCAACCCCTGGGAAACCCAAGTGGTGCGCAGCCTTGATGTCAAAATCGGCGGCCGTAGCGTCCCCGCCGAGCCGATGGAAATGCTGCGTTCCTCACTCGGCCAAACGAAAGAGAATCTGCCATATCCAAACCCGCAACCTGCGCTGCCTGATGCAGATGCCCCCAAGTGCCCATTTGCCGATGTGGTCGCCAGCGCCTATAACGATGATGCGCCAGCCGCCCCCGAACCGGCCACTGACGATACGCTTGTCTGGACACCGGAAGCCGAACAGCGGGTGGCTCAACGCATTCCAAGCTTTATCCAACCGATGGCTCGGATGGGCATCGAAAAATACGCACGCGAGCAAGGCTACCGGGAAATCACCCCGCAGGTTCTGGATGAGGCTAAAGATATTTTTATGGGCTGAGGTTGATAAGATTGCTGATTTCTGACGGAGGTTTAAGCCATGCTAGGGCAGGCTGATTCGCCGCACTCGGAAACGTTTTCATCATCGAGCGGAAATCATCTGCAAAGGCGTCACAGCATTGCTGCGGTGGTGTATTTCTTCTACGGACTCGTCTACTTGCTCGGTGCTCAATATCTCACCGCGATGGGGATGAGCGCGCGTGGTATGTCCAACTCCAAATGGTGGTTCCTGATCGGCGCCATGATTCTCATTCTATTTCCATGGCTTATTTATAAACAGTTCAGCATTGGGCTATCGCTTTGGAATAAATCCCAGCAGTCGTACAAAACCCTGTCGATTAACTTCACGTTACTGCTTGGCATCACCGTTTGTTTTAAGATTTATGGCCTGCTGCGCGGTGCATTATACACCCAGACCCC
>JAPULM010000303.1 GCA_027294925.1 bacterium | reverse complement strand
GCCAGCCCCTTCTTCGCCAGTATCTCCGTTATCGCTGACGTTAACGTCGTCTTGCCATGGTCCACATGACCTATCGTTCCTACGTTGACGTGTGGCTTCGTTCGCTCAAATTTCGCCTTCGCCATCGCTTACATTCCCCTTATCTTTTCGTATGGCGTATCCCGGCCTATAGCGGCGTAGCCAGCGCATGCACCCCATAGCCGATCTACAAAACAAGCATCAACCCGCCCTATTCATGCAAGGGCAGAGACATCGCTGTCCGGCAATCACGACATCAAGGCATAGATCGAAAGCCCACGATCGGACTTGAACCGATGACCTCTTCCTTACCAAGGAAGTGCTCCACCGCCTGAGCTACGTGGGCCTAAATATCAAGCAGCCGGTGAAGAGCGGGAAACGGGACTCGAACCCGCGACCCTCAGCTTGGAAGGCTGATGCTCTAGCCAACTGAGCTATTCCCGCCTCGAATACGGCACCCTAGTAGCGCATAATGGGGAGGGGAGGATTTGAACCTCCGAAGGCTTCGCCAACAGATTTACAGTCTGCCCCTTTTGACCACTCGGGAACCTCCCCGTCGTCATTAATGAAGACCAATACACAAAACTGTCGGTGTTTGTCATACGAAGGAGCCGATGAGAGGAGTTGAACCTCCAACCTGCTGATTACAAATCAGCTGCTCTGCCATTGAGCTACATCGGCAATAGGGATGTCCCCTTACGCCAGCCCCACAAAACACAAAAGTTTAATTCTAGAAGGGAAATATGTCTTTGTCAATGCAGCAATCACCCAGAAGGTCTTTTATTGACGCTTTATCCATAAATCTCTATTCGCCCCGCCACTCAAACGTCTATAACCGCCCCTGGTTGCGCGCTGCGCTGATCCCAGATGTAGGCCAACAAAATTGAGCCGGCGACGGCCACATTCAAAGAATCAGCCCCACGGCGCATGGGAACGTGTACCAAACCATCACAACGCTCACGCACCAAGCGCCGTATGCCCCGGTCTTCACCACCAAGTACAAGTACGGTGCGCTCCGGCCATGTCATGCGACCCACAGCTGTATCTGCGGTCATCTCCGCACCATACACCCAAAAGCCAAGCCGTTTGAGTGCATCAAGGGCGCGTACGACATTGCCAGCCTCGGCCACCATAAGCTGATCAACTGCCCCGGCCGAGCGTTTTGCAACCATAGGCGTCAGCGCAACCGAACGATGCTGGGGAAGTATAACGACTTGAACGCCAAAAGCAACCGCCGACCTCAAAAGCGCGGCAAAATTACCGACATCGGTAACCCCATCCAACAACACAACGGTTTGTGGACCTTGCCTTTCCGCCAGCCAAGTCAATGTCTCAGCCAACGACGGCATACCTAACGACGACGCCACCGCCACCACCCCCTGGTGATGGCGATGGCCAAGCAATCGATCCAACTGTAGGCCGCTTACGGTTTCGACCGGTATGCCACGTTCTACCGCCAACGCTGCAATACGCTGTGCTCCAGAACCGCGGCGCCGTACATCCAGAAGCACTTTGCCAATTTGCCGCCGCCGTCCCGCAATGGCTTCCAATACGGGATGAATACCATAGAGTTTCTCTTCGCTCATCACCCCTCAGACGACCTTCATGTTCCTGCCTCTTGTGAACGCGCCAAGCAAACAGCATACGCAGCAATGCCGGCCTCCTGTCCAGCGAACCCCAGACCATCCGTCGTTGTCGCCTTGATGCTAATCTGGCTCGTCTCCCCATCAACCGCCGCCGCTAAAGACTCGATCATCGGCTTGATATACAGCGCCAACCGTGGCCGCTGTGCCACAATCGTAATATCTGCATTACCTAAGACATACTGTCGATCCCGTAGAAGCTTTGTTACATGCTGCAACAACTGCAAACTTGACACCCCGCGCCAACGTTCATCCGAGCTAGGGAAGTGCTGTCCCAAATCGCCTAGCGCTAAGGCGCCCAGCATCGCATCACAAAGGGCATGAACCACCACATCTGCGTCAGAATACCCGTCTAGCCCCAGTGCGTGAGGTATAGAGACACCGCCTAGAATTAGCGGACGGCCAGCGATTAAAGGGTGGACGTCGTAACCAAAACCAATCCGCATCAGGCCCCTCAGTTCAGATAATCCAACAAGCTTTCACACATGAGGAGATCATCAGGCGTCGTTACCTTAACGTTGTTCTCCATGCCTGGCACCACACATACGCGTTGCCGCCCATGCGCCTCAACCAAGCCCGCTTCGTCAGTCGCCTCCAAGCCTTGCGCCAATGCATGCTGAAACGCGGCTAGTAAGACATGCCGCTGAAATGCTTGTGGCGTCTGAATACGCCATAACCGATCACGCGGCACCGTACACTCCACCTCCCCCGTTTGCGCCACACGTTTTAACGTGTCCTTAAGTGGCACCGCCGCTATCGCAGCCCCGCACAACACGGCCTGATGTAAGGTCTCCTGTACAAGCGAGGCTGACACAAATGGCCGCACCCCATCGTGCACAACCACAAGTTCAACATCATCTTTTACCTGTTGCAAACCTTGCCACACGGACGCCTGACGGGTGGCGCCGCCGGCTACCACACCTTGCACTTTTTGAAAGCCGTAACGCTCGATTATCGTTTTCTGGCACACGACACGGTGCTCGTCTGGCACCACAACCCACACCTCATCAATAACATGGCACCTTTCGAATACGTCTAAGGTGCGCGCCAAGATCTCACGCCCCTTAAGCTGGAGAAAGGGCTTCAGCACCGGTCCGCCCATACGACGTCCACTGCCAGCAGCAGGAATTAACGCAGCCACACGCTTGCCCAACAGGTTTACGCCAGCCTCCATGCGATTCTCCTATCGCCCGCCTGCCGCAGCTTCCTTTTCAAACTCATCCTGTAGACGCGTGAAAATCATCCGGCCAGCCGTCGTTTGCAAAACACTCGTCACCGCCACGTCCACACTCTGGTTGAGGTACTGCCTGGCATTATCAACCACCACCATGGTGCCGTCATCAAGGTACGCAACCCCTTGACCATACTCCTTGCCTTCTTTCATAATATACACATGCATGATTTCACCAGGCAACACCACTGGCTTCACCGCATTGGCTAATTGATTCACATTCAAGACAGAAACCCCTTGTAATTCCGCCACTTTATTAAGGTTAAAGTCATTGGTCAACACTTTTCCCTGTAGTGCCTTGCCAAGCGCAACCAGCTTGGCGTCAACCTCCCGAATCTTTGGGAAATCGTTGTCCACAATGCGAATGTCATTATCAGAATTGGCTTGCATACGTTGTAAGATGTCTAAACCGCGGCGTCCACGATTACGTTTGAGAGCGTCAGAAGAGCCGGCAATTTGCTGCAGCTCCTTGAGAATAAACTGCGGCACGAGCAAGGCGCCCTCCAAGAATCCGGTCTCACAAATATCAGCAATTCGACCATCGATAATCACACTGGTATCAAGAATCTTAAGGCTACTAGGCCACTCACCCTCGAGCAAAACCTCGCTGTCCTCTCGACGTCCAAACTCTGGCCCCTTCGCCAAACCCAACACGACCCCGAAGTAGATACAGATCGCATATGGCAGAAGTGACAATACCTGGGCGACTGCAGGGGATGGCATCGGAAACTGACGCACAAGAAAGCTGCCAAAAGCACCCACCAGCAGGCCAACCAACAATCCAGCTAGACCATAGAAATAGGACCGCAGTGGAATGCTGCGCAAATAATATTCAACTGCCCAAACGAGCAGCCCGGCCAAAACCCCAATGCCTGCCCCCATCAAACCAGATGTCTCACCCCACTGCATGAGAGCGACAGCAGCACCCGCCGAAGCAAAAACGGAAAACATCATGATTCGTAAAATATATAGCCCCACGGGATTACCTCCTTATCAAGCCTCTGGAGGCTCGAAACAAACGCTACGGAGAAATCAAGCATAAACTCGCCGACAGACCTATGATCGACGAAATTATGATAAAGAATGTATATGAAAACCTACATCAATCGCAAGTAAGATCCAGTACACCCCCTTTTAACGCTACACCACACACGTTACTTCGAGGTAGGTCAATATGGTCAAAAATCTTCCTCCCCCCTTCTCAGGTCTCCTTGACGGACGTACAGGGGCGTTATAGCATAGCAGATCATACTCATTTGCCCTGCCCACAAGGAGGACCGTGTGAAACCGCTTCGCTCAATGCTTTTCGTACCAGGAAACAAACCTGCATGGATGGAAAAGGCACTCCGGTACGGCGCCGACGCGCTGATTTTTGATCTTGAAGATGCCGTTCCCGCTACCGACAAAGCTGCCGCGCGCCCAATGGTACGAGACGCTCTCGAACAATTCCATCGCCATGGTCCCTCTTTAACCGTGCGCATTAATGCCTTAGAAACCGGTATCTCCGGCGATGATCTCGCGGCGATTGTATGTCCTGCCCTATCCGCCATTGTCGCCCCGAAAGTGGAAACGCCTCAAGATATTGCCGTTTTAGACACGCTACTCACCCAGTACGAACATCAAACTGGTATGACAGCCGGACAAATCGAAATTTTTCCAACCCTGGAGACCGCCAAAGGAATCTATCACGCTTATCACATCGCCGCCTGTTCACCTCGCGTCCCAACCTTAGTGGGCACCGCAGGCAAAGGCGGCGATACGGCTCGGTCATTGGGCTACAGGTGGAGTAAGGCGGCAACGGAAACGCTCTTTATTCGCTCTAAAGTTTTACTGGAAGCACGCGCGGCTGAATGCGCTTACCCACTCATCGCCAGTTGGTTCGACATCAAAGATCTGGAAGGCTTACGAGCCGATGTGCATCTCAACCGGCAAATCGGCTATAGCGGTCAAGTTATTATTCACCCTTCCCACGTGCCGGTGGTCAACGATATTTTCACCCCTAGCAGCGAAGAAATCGCCTATTATCAAGGTCTGTTAAAAGCCATGGAAACCGCCGAACAACAGGGTACAGCTGCCGTCACTTATGACGGCGGTATGGTCGACATTGCGATGCTCAAAGCCGCCCAACAGGTTCTAACCCTAGCGCGCCAAATTGGCGCAGTTGATTAAAGCCGCGAAAATGACGCTTGCATTGTCCACCCGCCTGCATTAGGATGATGTCACTCTTCCACTGGCGGTGTACCGTGCAATACGCCATGCGTACTTAAGGCGGCGGCGTATTTGCATTGCGCGACGCTCCAGCTGGATTTTCCAAAGGGTTGAGCGATGCTTTTCATCTACAGGTTGCTCAATATGTCAGCGGCTCTCTTCAGTCATGCAGGGTAATGGCTTATGTTATGGGTTGCAGTGTTGGTCGGCATCTCAATACTCCTCGTCCGTATCGCATATACCTCAAAGCAGCCTCGTCACTGGACAGCGCGTAAAGGCGAATGCCCATTTTGTGGCAACAAGCTGTTTGGCACAACTCGTGAATACCAACGCTTACTCTTACTTGAAACGCTGAGGCCAGAGCATCAATATCTATGCATTAGTTGTGATCGAGAAAAGGTCACCGGGCTACTCAGCACACGAGGCGAAGAGCGCTAAGAGCAACGAGCATTCACCGTCCGTAGTCTTACGGGCTACGCATCAACCGCGCCTGAGGCTGCTCAGTAGACACGCATACAACCGAGTAGCAACCCCTGATTGCTTCCAAATTACACGACAACAGAATGCCCCGCGCTACTAACCTGGCATGCTCATTAAGGAACTCTGCCATGGCGCCGTCACCATTTTCACTAGAAGGCAAAACCGCCATTGTAACGGGCGGTGGTATTGGCATTGGCAAAAGTATTTCAATCGAGTTGGCGCGCGCTGGAGCAGATGTGATGTTATGCAGCCGGAGCATGGAACATCTGGAGCCAACTGCCGAGGCCATCCGGCAACTTGGCAAACAAGCCCTACCGTTAACGGTCGATGTGCGTGACCAGGAGCAAGTCAACAGGGTGGTCCGACAAACCCTCGACACATTTGGCAAAATCGACATCCTCGTCAACAACCACGGCGCCAGTTTTCGAGACCCGGTAGAAGACATCAGCCTAAATGGTTGGAACGCCGTGGTTAGCATCTATCTCAACTGCGTTTTCCTATTTTGCCAA
>JAPULM010000302.1 GCA_027294925.1 bacterium | reverse complement strand
GATTAACTTCACGTTACTGCTTGGCATCACCGTTTGTTTTAAGATTTATGGCCTGCTGCGCGGTGCATTATACACCCAGACCCCACTCCATACAGCTGCTCTAATTGCCGTTTCTATCAATGCCGCCGTTCTACTGTGGGCAGGTTTGAGCAAACCCATGCGGCACGCGTCAGGCGCAACAACCAGGGGTAAGTAAGCAGGCAGGCTAATGCGGAATGCGGAATTGAAAGAAAAAGGGTTATTCCGAAAAAGGTGGAAAAACTTTTGTCTAGGCGCTTATTATGACAGTCGTAGATTATTATCTCATGCTCGGCCTGTTGGTCCATTTTGGTTTTCTAGGCCTGGTCGACTGGCTGGGCTATCAGCATCTGGTCAAACACGGCTATCACCCGTCTCTGGTGTTCCTGGTGTGCCTCAACATTGCCATATTTATTGCGGTTTACTACCTGATTGTCCGCACCTTGCATCAACGCATTATACGTCGGAAAGCCGCACAAGAACTCATCCGTCAAGGTAACCAGCCCTAAGGACTCGAACAGAAGTTTGGGCGCCTTTTGCACCCTAAGCAGGAGAACGTTAGCATCATGTGGATCGAAAGTTGGCGCTTCATGTTGTACGGTATGGGTGTGCTACTTCTGGTCGGCTGCCCAGGACAATCCACTGACGCTTCAGCCGTCGCCAGCGGCCCTGTGGCCTCTAGCAGTACGACCTATAAACCCACCCCACCCCACCCCCGAGAGGTAGGCGACCAACTCATCGGACCCTACGTTTATACGGTTGACGCACGCTCTAAAGAGATTTGGATGTATTTTGATTTTTCGCGCGCCTCTGTGGTTGCCGTACAAAACCTGAAAATAGATGACTGGGATCTGGCCTTCCGCCGCCATGCGATTCGTAGTAATGGCGGCGCCACCAACGCCGCTGGACAGGCCGCCTTGTTACGCCTCGAGGGTGAAGATTTAAAAACCGTTCAAGAGGTTCCGAAAGGGGCAACTTTCACCTCTGACGTCCGAGCCGCCAAACGCCTATTTCCTAATAACCCGGTTGTCGAAAAGTGGTACAATTACAGCTATATTTCGAATATTCTGATCCCCAAACCTGCCGTTTATCTGGTTCGCACGCAGGACGGGAAATACGCCAAGCTGCGCCTTCTGAGCTACTATTGTGAGGGTAACATTTCGGGCTGCATGACGTTTGAGTACGTTTACCAGGGAAGTGGTAGCACCAACCTAGCTCGACCGAAGGGTTAGGTTGCTTTCTTGATTCAGTCATAGATGGCTCACAACTGGGCCATGGTTGACCGACTTACCCCGCCTCCTGCGCAGGTTTTTTACCACGACACAAAACAAGCCGCACAGGCTAAGTGCCTGGCCAAAACGTTTTGCGCATTTTCCACCCCCATAGCAGCAAACTGAGACAGGCTAATGCGCATTCCGCATGCCGTGACCGCCGGCGCATTTGATCAATTGGCACCAATTTTGCTTACTTCAAAGCTGATGGTCTCATGATTAGATGGGTGCCTTATCTGATGAATTTCCTTTAATTGGCGTTTGACAAAGGAGGGTATAAAAGAATGAAAAACTCGGTGTGGAGTAAATTGACTCGTGAGCCGGAAGACAAGAAACAGGTTAATACGTTCTACGGCCTGATCATCATCGGCTTAGTTTTCGTAGCCCTCGTATACATACCGTTTGTCCCTCTCTAAAACAGAGCAGCATGGCATCGGTACGCGATCGGACTCGAATTGACCCATCGATTAATTCTTCATCACAAAATCGAATTTATCCCTCCGAGCCGCCGGCAAGACAAGCCAACGGATGTACTATTGAGAATGTCTTGCCGGAGGCGTCTTACTTGCCTTGCGAGCATTGTTCGGCAAAAGTAAGTACCCCAATCGATACGAAATAATTTATGGCAAAAAAAGGATATTAGTTGGGTAGTGAGGCAACGTTGCCTTCCGCCGCCCGCTGCCGGTCTTCTTCGGTCTGATATTGTAGGGTGTCATAACGCGGCCGCCGGTCGTCCGGCCCACGCTGTGCGGTCTCCTTCCAGCTTTCATCTTCAGACCACTGAAATGGCAAGCATTTAACAGAACCAGGCTGGGACAATGTGGCAAAGGCCTGCAGCGCTTCGACCAAAATGGCCCGTTGCAATTCAGGTTCGTGCGGCTTGCCTGTCGTATGCCCCAAGGGATAATCAAGAAACGCCGCGCGAGGCGGATTCACGGCCTGCGTAATGTCCAGAGCACTAGTCATACTAAGGGTAGGGATGCCGGCGGCTTCCACTTGCCGCGCAATCAGTCCGACGGACTGATGACAAACCGGTCAGACCGGCACCAGCAGAAGCACATCAATTTGTTGGGCCAGGAGACAATCTTTGAGCTGCGGAGCAAGCTCATCACACACCCGTCGAGACGAATAAATACCGCCCATAAACGTCAAGGCATGTTCAGCAAGTTCACCAATGACCCCTTCCTTGACAAGCTGCCGCAACGGGTCAATGGGAAACACCACATTCGGGTCGCGCCGTGAATCGATTAGATCATAGGCAAAATGCGTGGTACGCAAATTAGCGCTTTGCACATCTGTCGGAATCAGGCGGTAAGTGGTGTCGTCCTTGTAGTGAAACGCCACTTGACCGGAAACGTAGATACCGCCCGAAGCGATCAAGCCAAGCCGGCAGGCCGACAATGGTTTTGACAGCGGCTGCCAGGGTGGAGGTGTCTCACTCACCACCCAGTTGTAGCCCGGATAACCGAGTTGGGCATATTTTTCCTTAATGCGTTCAATATAGGGAACGGGCGCACTTGACATGATATTTGCTCCCATTGCCCCTCTTCACCAGGGGCCATCATGATGCCGATTCAAACAGAGGCGATTCACCAGAGCATCAAACGCTGATCGCTTGTATAACGTCACATTATGCTATCATTGCCAGACAAAGCGAGCAATGAGAAATTCCTTTGACGCATAAAAAAACGGTTCTTTTCATCATATCACAAGACCACAACCGTTGACGGAAAGCAGGGCCTATGATAGGCTGTTTGACGCTTCGCACCATTGGAAATTAGCTGTACGCACACGAGGCTCTGACCGACCCCACATCCAACTGTCATTCCACTGCCCAAGGAGGTAGAATTTGCAAGCGTTTGATTATGTCGCAGCTCAAACCGTTAACGAGGCGGTTTCGCTACTAGCCGAGAAGGGTGATCGCGCCCGTGTCCTGGCCGGCGGCACTGACCTCATTGTCCAAATACGTGAAGGTCGACGTGACCTTGACTTAATCGTTGACGTCAAAAAAGTCCCGGATGTCAACGTGATGACTTACAATCCGCAGAGCGGCCTGCAATTAGGGGCAGCGGTGCCGTTTTATCGCATATACGGCGACGCCACAATCGCGCAAGCTTATCCTGGCCTGATGGATGCCTTCAGTCTGGTGGGTGGCATTCAGATTCAAGGCCGCGCCTCGGCGGGCGGCAATCTCTGCAATTCATCCCCGGCCGCCGATACTACTCCCGCCCTCATCGTACACCAAGCGGTCTGTATAATTGCCGGCCCCAATGGTCAGCGAGAGGTGGCGGTTGAAGATTTCTGCACCGCCCCGGGCCAAAACGTCTTAGCACAGGGCGAATTTCTAGTATCCTTCCGCATCCCCGCCCCGCCAGCTCATTTCGGCGCACAATACCAACGTTTTATCCCGCGTAACGAGATGGATATCGCCGTCGTTGGCACAGCTTCTGCTGTGATTTTAAGCGATGATCTTTCAACCATCACTGCCGCCAGGGTCGCCCTGGGCGCTGTTGCACCCACGCCGATTGTGGTCCCGGAAGCGTCGGCCGCTCTTATCGGCAAACCCATTTCGGATCAAGCGATTCAAGCTGCTGCCGAAGCCGCCAAAGCAGCCGCCCGCCCCATCTCAGATATGCGGGGCACGATTGAACAACGCAAGCACCTCGCCGGAGTTCTCACCCAGCGCACCTTACAAGTCGCCATCGCACGAGCCAAGGGAGAAGCGTAGGTCATGTCAAACAAAGTCATTGTACAAATCAATCTCAATGGTGATGAAATCGAATTTCTCTGCGAGCCACGGCAGAGTCTCCTAGAGGTCTTACGTGATGATCTCGGTTTCACCGGAACCAAGGAAGGATGCAGCAACGGCAACTGTGGCGCCTGTAGTGTCCAACTGGATGGGGTTCTAGTTGATTCTTGTCTTGTGTTGGCGGTGGAAACAGAGGGCACCAACGTCACCACTATCGAAGGTATCGCAACGCCGGAAGGCTTGCACCCTCTGCAGCAGAAATTTTTGGAGCATGCGGCCCTGCAGTGTGGAATTTGTACGCCGGGTTTCATTGTTGCAGCGAAAGCATTGCTTGAGCAAAACCCTCATCCGACTGAGCACGACGTACGTTACTGGTTAGCAGGAAATCTCTGCCGTTGTACGGGATACGATAAAATTGTCCGTGCCGTGCTTGACACAGCGGGTAGCGCCGGAGCGTAGACATAAGTGCCTATAGACAAAAGTTTTTCCGCCTTTTGCCCGCATCTATAAGCAGGCTGAGAGGCGCTAATGCGGAATGCGGAATACGGAATAACCCCCTTTCTTTCAATCCCGGAATCCGCATTCCAGAATCCCCATTAGTCTGTTTGGGTTGAGGCAGGGGAGGCTATCGCGATGGCCCTCGTTTTTATCCCGGCCATGATGCAAAATCTGAGCAATGGCGTTACCCAGGTGCAAATAGCCGCACCAACGGTGCGTGACATTATTGACCACCTGGAGACGCAATTTCCGGGCTTTAAGGAACGCCTCTTACAGGATGGTGATATCCGGCCGGATATCGCAGTAGCTGTGGATGGCGAAGTGGCGTTCGACCTCATGGAACGGGTTGGTGACGACAGCGAAGTCCATTTTATCCCACCGATCAGCGGCGGTCTTTGAGTGCGGCGTGCGGCGTAGAAGAATATTTACCATGCTCACCGATGTCTGTTGTCGTCAGGAGGACTTATCGTGAGGTGGGATTATCGCATTTTGGTACGTAACGGAGAAGACGCGATCTACGAGGTATACGACGACGAATCGGGGCATATCGAGGCATGCACAGACACAGCATACCCGACCGGCGACTCAACCGAAGCGTTGCGTGAAGACCTGGAACACTATCAGCGTGCACGCAAGCACCCCGTGCTGGATTATGACGAATTGAGCAAACAGACGTCCGGCTTTCAAACTTCGCTGCGAGGACGGAAAGAGGTAAAAGGCAAAGCCTCGGTTGTTTGACGTTCTGTTCGTCCTTGTCGTCGCTGTAGGCCATCGCCGCGAGGTGTACCGCCGACGGCGGTAGGCATTCTAACAACGCTTCAATTTCTCATTCCGCCTGTCGCCTGCCGCCTTCGATGAGCCTTCCACATGCAGAAACAGTAACGTTCCCCCGACGACTAAGGCTGGCAAGCAAACGAAATTGAGCAGCGGAATGAGAAGGGTGAGGAACCCTGCGGCACCAAAGCCCAGCATGAGCCAGCGCTGTTGCCAGATCAAGGCGCGACGCGCGGCAAATGGCATCTGGCGATGGTCCATGGCAAAACCGGCATATTCCAAGGGCAGAAACAACATGGTGAAGAGGCTGGCGACAAGGACCGTGAAAGGCGTCAACAGGGGAATTAAGCCGAGTCCAAAAAGGACGGCTTGTACGGCCACAAAGAAGCCAAGTTTACGGAGTTCGACCACTATAGAGCCGCCAATTCCCCGTAAGGCGCCGAGCAAGGTGGTCTTTTCCTCGCTCACCCGGCCGGTGACGATTTCCTCTACCCGCTGGCTTAGTACATCAAGCAAGGGAGCGGCAATAGCGGTACCCAGAATGAGAAAAGCAAAAAACACCACCACCAGCGCCGTTACGATCAACAACAAGCCGATCATCCAGGTAAGCAAACGCAAGGGGGCTACCCATAACCAGGCGTACCACGACTGGGGCGGATCTAGTGAAACAAAACGGGTGGCAAGATCGTAGAGATCAGGGTAGAAGATAAGAAAAGTAGCAAAGGCGGCTGCAAACACCACAAGGTTAATCGCGGCCGGTAGAATGGCCCACTTCCATAAGGACCGGTGCCGACCGAGAAATGCTACACCTTGAAAGGCGAGGCGGAATCCACCCGCCACATCCAGGGCAAAACGCATGATCTACAACCAAATCGCAGGCCAAAAGACAGAACAGCTAGTAACCAGAATTAAAATCCGCTTGCTGGCCTGCCGCCTGCCGCCTGCCGCATTTCGTTTACTCGCCACGTAAGCGTGGGTCGAGTAGATCGCGTAAGGCATCCCCCATCAGATTGAAGGCCAGCACAGACAGCATAATGGCAATGCCGGAAAAGGTCGTCAGCCAGTAGCAGCATTTAACAAACTGGCGTCCTTCGGCGATGATGTTACCCCAACTGGGCGTAGGTAGAGGGACCCCCAGTCCCAGGAAGCTGAGGGTGGCCTCGGTGCGGATCGCCTGGGCGATGTACAGGGTGCCGATCACCACCAGGGTGGACACCGCATTGGGGAAAACGTGACGTAGCATGACGCGTGCCTGGCTACCCCCCAGGGCACGCGCCGCCATGATGTAATCGTTTTCCCTGATAATCAGCGCTAGGCTGCGCGCCAGGCGCACAAAATTGGGCGTTAGCGAGATGCCAATCGCCACGATTTCGTTGATCAGGGATCCGCCCAAAGCGGTCACGATGATCAACGCCAGCAGCAGGGTGGGAAAGCCCAGCAACATATCCATAAAGCGCATAATCGTCACTTCAACAGCGCCACCCATGAACCCTGCCATGATCCCTAGTGGCACGCCAATGATAAAGCCGACCAACACCGCTGCCAGGCCGACTTCTAGTGACACCCGAGTGCCCCATATAATACGGCTGAGCAAGTCGCGCCCAAACTCATCGGTGCCAAGAATATGCACGCCGCCGGCGCCTGGCCCTTTGAGCACAAAATCAGAGAATTGTGCCGAGGGGCTGAACGGCGAAATCAGTGGCGCCAGAATAGCGGCGCCGATCATCAGGAGCACGATGAACATGCCGATCACGATCGGAACGTATTTGCGCAGTTTGCGCCCTCGCAGTCCCTGTAGCCATTGTTCCTCGGTCGGAAAGGCCGACTTTGCAGCCAAGCTTTGCGTATCACTAAGCGCCATGCAGCCATCTCTCCTACTTGTACGCTATGCGCGGATCAACCACCGCGTAGAGCAGATCGACGATTAGGTTGATCAAGAACACAGTCATCACGAACACGGTGAAGCCCCCTTGGGCCAGGGGATAATCTCTGGCTCCGATAGCATCAATGAGCATTTTCCCCAAACCGGGCCGGGTAAAGACCGTTTCGGTGACCACCGTGCCGCCCAGCGTCACGGCCACGAACAAGCCAATAATCGTCAGTAACGGAATCATCATGTTGCGTAACGCATGCTTGTAGATCACCATTCGTTCTGCCAGGCCCTTGGCGCGTGCGGTGCGCACATAATCTTGACTGATGACCTCGAGCATGGCCGAGCGTGACAAGCGGCTGACCGTCGCCGCCAGGGTGAGCCCCAGGGCAATCGACGGCAATATCAGATGGTGCAAGACGCTTCCCACTGCGGCAAAAAAGTCTTCCGGATATTCAAAGATTTCCCCAGTACCGATCATTTCCAGCACAGTATCCAGATCGCCGCCGCCAATCAAGGGGAAGAGATCAAGATAGAGCGACAACGTCATCAGCAGCAAAATCCCGAACCAGAACACCGGCATCGACAGCCCTAGCAGGGCCACGATACGCGAGGTGTAATCAATCAGAGGTCTTTGCCGGTTCAAGGCTGAAAAGATCCCGGCCGGCAGACCAACGCATAAGGCAATTAAGGTGCTGAACAGCACCAGAATCAGCGTGTGCGGGAACATGCGCAGAATGTAACTAGCGACGGTGTAGTTGAAGACCAGAGAGCGGCCGAAATCAAAGTGCAGCGACCGCCACATGTAATCGGCATACTGCACCAGCAGCGGACGATCCAGTCCCAGCTCGCGCACGCAGTCTTCCAGGGCTTCTGTCGTCGCCTCATCGCCCATCATCGCCAGGCACGGATCACCCGGCAGGATGCGCATGACAAAAAAGATGAGGGTCATGGCGCCAAACAGCAGCGGGATGAAGATGAGCAAGCGCCTGATAATGTACTGGAACAACCGTATGCCTCCTTTTCCTGAAGGACTGCCTATTTACCAAATGTCCCTATCCTCCCCAGTGAGGGGGGAGGATAGGAATGGTAATCCTCTAGTTAATCAGCTTGAGCATTTCCGGGTAGTTGTAGAAATAATGCAGGGCGAACTCCCCATAATCGGGGCTGAAGGGGGTGCTGACCCGCTTCGGATTGCGCGCCGACGTGCTCGGCGTATCGACAATGGGCAGGCACGCCGCATCAGCCAGGATACGGTCCTGCGCCTCGAAGTAGATCTTCTCACGCTCGGCCTGATCCTTGGTCCGACGCCCCTTCTCGAGAAGGTCGTCGATATTGCTGTAGTGCCCGAAATTGGTGCCCTTGTTGCCGGTTTTCGGATCCGGAGCTTCGTCCGAGTGGAAGAACAGGCTGAGCATCACATCGCCATCGGTCAAACGTGTGCCGCCGTACAGCACAAAGGGGTTCAGGTTGGCACGGATGTTCTTATGATAGGTCGGGTGTTCGACCGTTTGGATTTCAACATTGATGCCGACCTTTTTGAGCTGTTCTTGTGCCAACACCATAATTTTGGGGTAGGCATAGGATTTGGTGACAAAGTAGTTTTTGACCGTAAAACCGTTGGGGAAGCCGGCTTCCGTCAACAACTGCTTCGCCTTCTCGGGGTTGTAGTCCGGCAGTTCCATAGGTTTATGCCCAAAGTAGCCCGGCGGCAGACAGCTGCTGGCGAGCTTGGCGAGACCACCGGGATAGAGCGTGTCCTTGATCGCCTGCCGATCAATCGCGTGCATAAAAGCCTGGCGTACCTTGAGCTTGTCAAAGGGTGGCTTGTTGACGTTGAAATAGAAGCGCATCTGTCCGCCGGGGCCACGTTTGTCGAGCACGGCACCCATTTGCTGAACTTGTTGTTCGACATCAGCCGTCACGACATTGGGCATGACAATGTCGAAGGTGCCCTTTTCCAGGCCAATCAGTTTGGTGGCATCTTCGGGCACGTCAAACCAGTGGATCTCGTCGATCTGTGGACGACCCAGGTGATATTCCTTGTGCGCCCTGAAGATGACCTTTTCCCGTGGCAGGTGCTTGTGGAAATAGAACGGTCCGGTACCGACCGGACTGCCGTCG
>JAPULM010000301.1 GCA_027294925.1 bacterium | reverse complement strand
GCGACGCCATGCCCTCGATTGTGCAGTCGAACCAGCGCATAGCCTGGATGCCTTGAACGATACCAATGACCTTTTGTTCAGCTTCGAGGATCGGCCCTTGCTCAATATGGGCTTCAAAGTAAGCCTTTACCGTTTGTCCACCACAGGGGCGTGAGCCGGCATAGCCGATGCGGTCCAATTCCTGTCCGACAGTGAGACCATCTAGATCACGCCGTGACAATCCGTACGCAAGGCTAAACTCGCCCGCAAACACGCCAGAGGCAAGCATCGCCGGGGCGAATCGTGAACCTTCTTCATTGGTCCAAGCCACAACTTCAATGGGATGACGCGTTACAATGTTATGCTCATTCAAGGTGCGAATCACTTCCAAACCTGCCAGCACGCCGTACGCACCATCGAATTTCCCGCCAGTTGGCTGACTATCCAAATGGCTACCGGTCATAACCGGAGGCAGGCTGTTGTCGGAACCGGCGCGTCTCGCAATGATGTTGCCCATTTGATCAAATTCGACCAGGCAGCCGGCCTCTTGCGCCCATTTAATAAACAGGTCTCGTCCTTGTCGGTCTTCATCTGTGAGCGCCAGACGGCATACACCACCTGCCGGGGTCGAACCAATTTCGGCCATGGTCATGAGAGCGTTCCAAAGGCGATCTGAATCGATAGAAAGTGTTTCCATTAGGTCACATCCATAAGTAGACAGTGAGAGCTAAGCACGGAATGAATCGACACAATCGGCAATGCGATCGAGGGCCTTACGCAAGTTTTCCTGTGAGTTGGCGTAGGAAAATCGAATGAATCCTTCGCCGTGAAGACCGAAGTCACTACCGGCCAGAGATGCCACACCGCCGTGGTACAGCAGATAATCGGCTAATTTTTGGGCCGATGGTGAAACTGCTGCGACATTGGGAAAGGCGTAAAAAGCACCGCTTGGCGTGGTGCACGATAAGCCTGGGATCGCATTGAGCCCTTCGATGAACATGTCCCGCCGGCGGCGAAATTCGGTCATCATGTTGTTGACTGGCTCTTGCGTTCCTTGTAGAGCTGCCAGGGCAGCCCGTTGGGTAAACGTGGCACTACAGGAGTTGCTGTTGGTCATCAGGCGTGCAATGTGGTCGGCCAAAGGGATCGGCATCACGCCGTAGCCGAGGCGCCAGCCTGTCATGGCGTAGGTTTTTGAAAAACCATCCAGGATGATGGCAAGATCTTGCATACCATCAAATGATGCGATGCTGTGAAAATGCTCATCGTAAAGCATCCTGGAGTAAATTTCATCGGTTAATACTGGGATGTGCTGTTGCATGGCAATTTCTGCGATCGTTTTTAAATCATCTTGTGGCAGAATGCCACCGGTCGGATTGTGGGGCGAATTTAGAATGATGAGGCGGGTCCGCTGATTGACCAAATCTCGTAATTCATTGACATCAAGACTGAAATTTCGCGCCTCTCGTAGCGCTATGGGTACAGGCTGCGCGCCGACAAAGCGAATCACCGATTCATATATGGGGAATCCTGGATTGGGATAAATGACCTCATCGCCGGCTTGCGCCAAGGCCAGGATTACGTAGAACATGATGGGTTTGGCACCGGGGGTGACGACGACCTGCTCTGGTTGAACGTTGATAAGACGTGTTTCGGCCACTTCATCGGCAATCGCTTGACGCAGCTCAGGCAGGCCGGCCGACGGTCCATAATGGGTAAAACCTTGTTCTAAGGCAGACTGTGCGGCAGCAATAATATGCTGTGGGGTGTCAAAATCGGGCTCACCTATTTCAAGATGAATAACCTCTCGACCCTGGGCTTCCAGGGCGCGTGCCTTAACTAGAACTTCAAATGCTGTTTCGGTGCCTAATCTAGCCATTCGATCAGCATAGCGCATTGCAGTTGCCTTTCTTTACGTGCGGTTAAGTAGTAGAGATGTTCATTATGTACATATTTGGTTTTGTATGGCTGGCCAGAAGTCACGAGGTGCTGCGTGCCACAATTCGCAATTAAAGAAACAATATCCGAGACATATTGGGTGATAAATGAGTACCCTCTTTTGTGTGCTGCTGTGCTAAGTAAGCGCTTCTAAATTCACCTGTCGTGAGTGAATAAAAGACTCCTGTATTGCCAAACTGACAGGCCGCTGTGGTACACAGTCGCAACCAGAAAAATTCGTTACCATCAGCGCATTGTAGCAGAATTTTTCGATTTACAAACGCTAAAGGAGATAAGTTTATGCACATTGAGGGGCATGTAGCGCTGGGTGACCGGAGGCGCATCTGGGTCAGGAGCCGCCGATGTTCGGTTGTTGGCCGAGCATGGCGCTAAAGTTGCGATTTCGGCACGGCTGTCATTAGGTGCGCAGGTTCCGTTCCCAAGTCGGTTGGGGCGAGCTGCTGAGCATGCTGCATTGGTTCGTCACAGTATCGAAAATTGTTGCTAAATGGTGCGACCATTCGTCTGGATGGCGGTCTTAGAATGGTGCCGCGCTAGGGCTTCGCATAGTTCAAGCTAGATGGTTAGATAAGACAAATGAAGGAAAGAGCAGCATGACGCAAACAGCAGATGTGGTGATTATCGGCGCCGGTGTAATGGGGACGAGTACTGCGTTTCAGTTAACGCAGCGCGGCGTGAAGCGTGTTGTGGTGTTGGAAAAGAGCACGGTTGCTGCGGGTTCAAGCGGTAAATCCTCGGCCTTGGTCCGCATGCACTATACGTTTTTGCCAGAGGCACGGCTAGCGTTTGCATCGCTGCCTTGGTTTGTTGAGTGGGAGACTCGCGTAGGTGGGCGCTGTGGGTTCACGAAAACTGGTTTTATCCGCATTGTACCACCAGATAAAACGGAACAACTGCGCCGCAATGTGGAGCGTTTGCAACACATTGGCATTGAGACACATTTGTTATCGTCCGACGAACTGCGCGACTTGGATGCCGGGGTTAATAGCCAGGATGTTGAAGTGGCGGCATATGAGCCGGATTCCGGCTACGCGGATGGTTATGCGACGGCGCAAGCTTTTATGGCAGCCGCACGGCGTCATGGAGCCGTGCTTCGCCAGGGCGTTACGGTAACCAACCTGTTGCAGCGCGGCGGCCGGATAACCGGGGTGGAGACCAATGAAGGTATTTTTTCGGCTCCGCTTGTCATTTCTACGGCAGGGCCATGGTCCGGCCCCTTATTGCACCGTATAGGTGTGAACCTCCCGTTACTGCCCTCTCGCCATCAAATCATGATTTTGGCCCGGCCATCCGAGGTGCCTCATAGGTTAACCTACATTGCACCGGATTCTCTATATTTCCGCCCAGATGCTGCCGGTACGACGTTGGTCGGGTATGGTCCGGGTGAGGATGGGGTTGACCCTGACCAGTATCGCGATAGTGTTGATGAACATATCCAGATCGAAGCCGCCGCAAAAATCGCGGCTCGCTATCCGGGCTTGCAGCGTGCCGGTATGCGGCGTGGCTACGCAGGGTGTTACACGGTAACACCAGATGGAAAAATGATTATCGATAAGGCACCGGGAATAGAGGGGCTTTACATTGGGGCCGGGTTTAGTGGTACAGGCTTTAAGATTTCCCCTGCTATCGGCATTGCCTTGGCAGAACTCGCGACGCAAGGTCGAGCCTGTACGGTAGATGTGAATGCGTTCAGCGCCTCACGCTTCGACGAAGGCCGCATGCTGCGGGCAAACTTTGAATATCTTGACCGACCTTACGATCCCGCTTACCCCGCGGCTGGCCAATTGGAGACGGATACCAGTTGGGATCGGTAAAAGCGCTTGGTATACCGTTGCTGAGACACTAACCGACTAGACGTTCAAAAATTTGCCTAGCTTGACCGGGCTCCGTTGCATCGACACGTACCAGATGCAAGTCGATACCTGCCTCTGCTTGGGCAATGAGACGGTCGATACATGCTTCAACCGAGCCGACAAAATGCAGGCTATCGACAAGATGATCGGGGACGGCCGAGGTACCGGCGGTGCGCCCACCCTCTTCCCAGGCTTGGCGGATGCTTTGGACAGCATCTGCGTAGCCGAGCCGGATAAGCTGCTCTTGGTAATAGTCGCCCATATTGGTGACGTAAAATGCCACGTGAGCCTTGTTTTCTATACGCACCTGTTCAACGTTTTCACTTACCGTCACAGAGCCTGGCGCTCTTACGGTGACGCTTTGAGGATCGCGCCCTGCCGCCTGCACCTGCTGCCGAAAAGCAGCTACCTGAGCCCCGAGTTGGTCAAGTGGTATCAATACAGGCATCCAGCCGTCAGCTATACAGGCAGTTTGTGCAACGCTCTTGGGCGTTAATGAGGCAATGAAAATCGGAATATCTGAGCGTACAGGCTGAAAGCGTAGGCGAAAGCCACGTTGCAAGTTGAAAACCTTACCCGCATATTGGAGGGGTTCGCCAGCCAAAATCATGCGGATGATATCAACATATTCCCGTAGTCGGGTAAGCGGTGGCTGGAATGGCACCCCGTGCCAATGTTCGATTACCCGATGCCCGCTAGTGCCCAGGCCAATGATCATGCGGCCATTAGATACTTCATCTAAGGTTGCAAAGTGCTGTGCTAAAGCAGCTGGGGTGCGAGAGTAGGTGTTCACAATAGCGGTGCCAAGCTTAATTTGTTGCGTTGCTTGAGCCAGTAGCGCCAAAATTGTAAAACAGTCGCGCCCCCATGCCTCAGCAACCCAAACGGTATCAATGCCGACCTCATCGGCTAACTGGACCTGTGTGCAAGCAGCGTCATAATGCATCGCGCCTTGCCAATTAAATCCAATCGATAATGTCCGTGTCATGCGCCATCCTTCGGGTTAATGGGTATCTGTCGCTAACCGGGTTAAGCATACTCGCACCACTAATGGATAACAACCGAGGTTTAGATGGTGGCTTGGTGATCTCTGTTCTGTCAGCTAAAGATTGGCGTATGTTGCAATACCAACTATACTTATATGAAATGAGTTGCCGATGCGTGCGGATTTTAATTGGCGCCCTAACCTGCACCTGATAACTTAGATAAGCCAGCGAATTGTAATGTATATTCGAACGACAGAAGAGCTTCAGGCCTTGTGCGAAGAAGCGGAAAAGTTTGGTAAACTCGCCATCGATGTTGAATTTATTCGTGAGAACACCTATGTCCCTCAATTAGCCCTCATCCAAATCGCTGTTGATCAAACTTGCGCGATTATTGATCCCCTTGAGGTGCCCGAACTAAAGCCAATCTTTGATTTGCTTAATGCCAGCCATGTGATTAAGGTTTTACATGCAGCCAGTCAGGATTTGGAAGTTCTGTTCTGGCACTCTAGTGTACCCCCCGTGCGTGTATTCGACACGCAGGTGGCAGCCGCCATGGTTGGGGAGGGCGACCAGCTCGCATATGGACGTTTGGTGGAACGACTGCTTGGCGTCAGTCTAGCCAAAGGTGAAAGTTATACCAATTGGTTACAAAGGCCATTAACTCAAGAACAGCTGATGTATGCACTCGACGATGTTCGTTACCTTTTGCCGATTCATGAGATCTTGTCTGAACGTCTAAATCATCTGGGTCGGACTGAATGGGTTACGGAAGAATTCCAAAAGCTAGAGAATCTTGATCTTTATCAACGTGACCCAAGGACCTTATACCGACGTATTCGACGTGGCCGTGACTTGTCGGCCCAGGCTTTGGCTGTCTTAAGGGAGCTGGCCGAATGGCGTGACCGCGAGGCGCGGCAGCGGAATCGGCCGCCTGGTAGTATTTTAAAGGATGAGTTTTTGGTCGAAATTGCCCGTAAGGCTCCGCGGACTCTGGATGCCTTGCAAGGCTTTCGTGGTCAACCACGGCGCGAAATTGAACGCTCCGGAGCCGAGATCATCGGGCTTGTTGAACGTGGTCTAAATGTTGCTGAGGCTGACCGTCCTCGCTCGCAGCGCAAATATAGGCTTACACGTACCGAAGAGTTGATGGTGAAATTTATTGATGCCTACCTCAAAGCCTTATGCCAGGACAAAAAGCTTTCAGCGCCAAGTATTGCCAACCGTGCAGATCTGGAGGAACTCGTCTATCTATATCGCCGTGACAAACTAACAACGAAGCAATGTCTGCTCCTACAAGGATGGCGCGGCGATATGTTTGGGGAGCAGCTTTTGGCGGTGCTTGAAGGACGAGTGAGCCTCTATCTCGATCCCAGCACCGGGCAGGTGATGAGTACATCGCGGGATTGACACGCCTACCAGTCAAACTTTTGACGTCATGCAATGAAAACGATCTCGATGCTACCTCAATGCTCGCTATGAGCAATTCAACACCTTCTTGTCTCTAGGTAAAATTCCTTGCTATCTAACAAGTTGTGGTGCTATGGGAGCGGTTTTTGGCGCTATTGTAGGACGAACTCCTTAATTGGGTATACTTAATTGGGTATAGTTTTTGCTCCTTTTTATCGATGAATGTGTATGAGAGGTAGATGATCAACCATGTCTGTCGTTGTAGACGACATGACAGCTGCCTTATTTTAGGGAGGTGAGATGCTAAACTAAACTGTCTTCTCTCTACTGAGCCGTTGAACCTGAAGTTCATCATGCTTTCAATGCTTGCATTTAGCGACGACTGTTCAAGCTGCCTGAGTTTCACGATATTCCCAAGATCGCTTGCTCATCCACACACGACTGCGTGTGAGAGGGTGCCAAAGCGACTCGGTCAATTGACCTGATCATACAAAATATCATGGCGCCAGCAACCTTGCGCTTGGGATGGTCGAGGGTATGACACTAGGATGCTGGACGAACAGGCGAGGTCATTATGGACATTTTTCAGAAGCTCGATAATCATTTAAAAAGTCACCGCATTGAGGAATGGGAAGGTACTTTTCATGACTACCTGTCTTTAGTCGTATCGCAACCTACCTTGTGCCGCACGTCACATTCCCGCCTCTATGACATGATCCAATCAGCCGGCGTCCACGATGACGACGACGGCAGCGAGCATTACGATTTTTTTGAGCGTGATCTGTTTGGCATTGATGAAGCGATTAGCCAGATCGTCGAGTATTTTAAGGCTGCCGCCATGGGTTCGGATGTCGGGCGTCGCATACTGCTTCTGTATGGTCCACCCTCATCCGGAAAAAGTCAGATAGCGATTCTTCTCAAGCGTGGTTTGGAAGCTTACACGCTTACCCCGGAGGGTATTGTTTATGCGATTGCCGACTGCCCTCAGCATGAAGAACCCCTTAACTTGATGCCGCACGCACTCAGGTCAGATTTTCAGCAAGAAACCGGAATTGTGATCGAGGGGGACTTGTGTCCACTTTGTGTCCTCAACCTAGAAGAGAAGTATCAAGGCGACATCAATCGAATCCCAGTAAAGCGAATTGTATTTTCAGAAAAAAATCGGATGGGTATTGGCACCTTTGTTCCTTCCGATCCAAAGTCACAAGATATTTCCGAGCTGGTCGGAAGCATTGATTTATCGACCATTGGTGACTACGGTTCAGAATCTGATCCCCGTGCTTATCGGTTTGACGGTGAACTCAACGTTGCTAATCGAGGCCTGATGGAGTTTATCGAAATGCTCAAAGCTGATGAGCGTTTTCTGTATATCTTGTTAACCCTTTCGCAGGAAAAGAACATTAAGACGGGTAGATTTCCCTTGATCTATGCCGATGAATGCGTGATCTCGCATACCAATGAGACCGAATTTAATGAATTCATGGCGAATAAAAAGTCGGAAGCGCTGCATGATCGTATGATCATGGTGCGGGTTCCTTACAATTTGAAAGTTTCACAAGAAGAGCGCATTTACACTAAACTCCTCGCTCAGATTTCTCTTAGCGAATTGCATCTTGCCCCCCATACCCTCTGGGTGGCTGCCATTTTTGCGGTTTTGTCACGCTTGGAAGAACCCGTCACGAATGGCTTAACGCTGACCAAAAAGATGAAATTATACGATGGGGAGGACGTCGAAGGCTTCCGGCAAAAAGATGTCAAAATGATTCGGGAGCAGACCGAGCGCGAAGGGATGGATGGCATCTCCCCGCGCTTTATTATTAATCGCATTTCCTCCTCCTTGATCAAGCCGGGGGCGCAATGCATCAATCCGATTGACGTCTTACGGGCGCTAAAGGAAGGGATTGACACCCAAGAGCATTCTAAAAAAGATGTCCGTGAACGCTATCAAAACCTGATTGCCGACGCTCGCCGTGAGTATGATGAGATCGCCCGGACTGATGTACAGAAAGCCTTCTTTGTTTCGTTTGCAGAAGAAGCCGTTACCCTACTGGATAATTACCTTGATAATGTTGAGGCCTACCTCGACCAAACAAAACTCAACGATCCCATCACAGGTGAAGAGGTTGCACCGGATGAGAAGCTCATGCGATCGATTGAGGAAAAAGTCCAGGTGCCTGAACCTGGCAAGGATAGTTTCCGCAACGAGATTTTTCGTAAGGTGGCGATGGCCCACCGGCATGGACAGAAATTCGACTATACAACCCACGATAAGTTAAAAGAGGCGATCGAAAAGCAGCTATTTGACGAACGTCGTGACACGATCAAATTAACCATCACCTCGCGCAATCCCGATTCGGAACAGTTACGCAAACTCAATGAAGTGGTTGATACGTTAGTCGAACGCGAAGGATATTGTTCGTCCTGCGCCAATGAACTGCTCAAATACGTCAGCAGTCTGCTCGCCCGGGAGAAATGATATGTCTCTACCGTGGGAGCTGCGACGTCGTGGTCTAAAAGATAGTCTCCGGCATGACCAACGTGTTAAAGACGCCATTCGAAAAAACCTTCGCGAGCTTATTTCCGAAGAAGCCATCATTACCTCAGACGGCAGCAAGCGGGTCAAAATACCGCTTCGATATCTGGATCAATACCGGTTTAAGTATGGGCATCCTCAACCTGGTGTAGGGCGGGGTTCAGGAGAACCGGGCGATGTCATTGGGCGTCAGCCTGGTGATGGCGACACGCCAGGCGATGCGGCGCCAGGCGATCAGCCTGGTGAGCATACCTATGAGGTGGAAGTTCCCCTGGAAGAACTAACTCGAATGATGCTGGAGGATTTAGCTCTACCGTGGTTGGAAGCAAAACCGAACCGGCAAATTACCACTACGGTACCCCGCTACACGGATATCCGTCGGCGCGGTTCGCTTGCCAATCTCGACAAGCGCCGTACGCTACTCGAGAATATCAAACGCAATGCGGCACGTGGGGTGCCGGAAGTGGGCGGGTTACGAGAAGCCGACCTCCGCTTTAGAGTATGGGACCCGCATGAAGAGGTCCACAACAATGCGGCAGTCTATATGTTAATGGACTGTAGCGGCTCGATGACCACAAGTCGAAAATACATTGCGAAAAGCTTTTTCTTTTGGATGGTTCAGTTTTTACGTCTGAAATACCATAATGTTGAGACCGTTTTTATCGCCCATGACGTACGGGCCGAAGTGGTAGCAGAAGAAGATTTTTTCGCGATCTCCAGTAGTGGTGGCACCCAATGTTCGTCGGCCTATAGTGTCGCTCTTGATCATCTCCAGCAGCACCATCCTGCGGCGAATTGGAACACCTATTTATTCCATTTTTCAGATGGCGATAACCTGCCGAGTGACAACGTCGTTTGTAAGGAGCTGATCGAAACCTTACTGCAACATTGTGCAATGGTCGGCTATGGTGAGATTCGCTGCGCGGATGAGTCAAGTTTTTTTGGCTGGATGGGACAAACTGCCTTCACGCCTAGCTCGTTACAGGATACGTTGCAAGAGATTAACAGAGATGGCTTTGTGAGTGTCACTATCACCCATAAAGACGAACTGTATCAAGCCTTACAGTCCTTTTTACAATCCCGTGAGGAAAACCATGTTTGAGTCGCGCGTAGCCGAACTCGAAGCCCTGGCCAAGGAGCAGGGGCTTGATTTTTTCCCCACTAGTTTTGAAGTCGTACCACAAGATATCATGACTGAGGTAGCGGCCTATGGCTTACCTACTCGAGCACGTCATTGGTCATATGGGAAGGTCTATCAGAGTCAACGACTCTACGGTCATATGGGACTATCCAAGATCTATGAGATCGTTTTGAATAGTGATCCGGGGCTGGCGTTTTTGCTCGATACAAATCCGGAAATTGCCAACTTGTTGGTGGCTGCACATGTCTTTGGGCATGTTGATTTTTTCAAAAATAACCTTCTTTTTGCCAACTCAAATCGACACATGGTCAACGATGCAGTGGAACACGCGATACGGGTTGATCAATACATCGAACGTTTCGGCCTGGATAAGGTTGAACACCTGATGGACATAGGCTTTGCCTTGGATCGCCATATCGATCCGCACCTAGGGCGCGAACGACAGCCTTATCCTGCACGGCATATTGTTGAAAAGGAGCGCCCTAGCCTACCTTACGATGATCTGTTTGTTGAGTCACAGCCCAGTATTATTTATGAAACCCGTGGTGACCGTTT
>JAPULM010000300.1 GCA_027294925.1 bacterium | reverse complement strand
GGATAGAATGAGCGGTACGCTCTGGCCGGCAAAGATGGCTTTACTCGCGCGGATATCCCCAACCAACGCGTCAGCCCGGGCAACCCGAAAGTCGCAGGCAAGCGCAATGACCCAGCCGGCGCCATGGCAGCGCCCATTGATCGCCGCAACCACCGGTTTCGGCACCGTCAATAACATCTTCACCAACTCGTGAAGCAGACCCAGCTCAATACTGAGGCTACCGGGAGCGCCGTGGCGTGCAGGAAACTCACCCAAACCACCAACGATGTCGTCACCGGAGGAGAAAGCGCGTCCCTCGCCGGTAATCACCATGACCCGAACCGTCTCATCACGGCTGCATGCCTCCGTGAAGTCGATAATACCTTGCACCATTTCCCAGGTGATGGCATTGAGACGCTCGGGGCGGTTTAGCGTCACGGTGGCGACACCCCCCTGGTGATTGAAACGGAGTCCTTCGACATCTCTCATGGGTAGCTCCTATTAGGCTCTGGTACTGCAATCCGCAATGACCCTACCAGTTCAGCAGACAGAGCAGAGTCTGTCGATTTGAAAAGTGATTCGACATCCAGAAGCGCTCAACGGGCTGTGCCCGGCGCCCGCCCCCTGATCTGGTTGCGCAGAATGCGATTCTCGGTCACGAGGTACGCGTTGCGCAGCAGCAACTCCTGATCGACGCTCCCCGTGACGTGATAGAGGCAAGCAACTTTGTCCAGCTCATGGGCCTTTCCCGTTCGGTTTTTCTATTCATCTTGACGCTGAGTATGGGTGATTGAGAGGCGCAAAACAAGTCAAAGAGCGGGGTCGATTTGTTTGACCTTACGGGTATCATTGGCGTGGGGTCCATAATTCCAACATCGCTATCGCATTTGGTAAAGGTTTACAGACGATGGCCGACGATTTACCACCCAATGTCAAGCCGCTCACCATGGTTGGGACCTACCTGCGTCATCACTGCCTCCCCTGTGCGCCGCTGGCGTCTCTTCTTCGCCTATGACCCGGGGCTACATCCGCACTCGAACCTGGAGAACTCGTCGAATTGAAAAAATCGATGACGACCCAAAAGATGTCGTCCTATAACCCACTCATCTGGTACAGAGAAAATGTTAGAACTTGGGTGCCGAGCTTGAAGTCGACCATCTCCATCGCTTCCTGGGCATTGTGACTGCCATGCTGATTGCGAATCAACACCATGGCCGAGGGAATACCAGCGCGGGCAAAAATCGAGGCGTCGTGACCAACTGTGGCCATCTCACGATAAGCAATGCCGAGGGCGTTGGCCGCTTGGCTTAACAAGCGGCGAAGATTCGCATCCAGTGGCGTCGGATCAGAGCCCACGCAATCGCCAAGTTCAAAGGATACGCGCCGTTTGGCGGCAATCTTACGAGTCAGTTCATAGATGAGCGACCGCGCAGTATCGAGAAAAGTCTGTGTCGTGCCGCCGACATTGAGCGTAAAGCTGCACTCTCCAGGCACCTTGGTCATGGCATGTTGGGCCGTATCGGTAAACAGCTTGCCAACCGTCAACACCGTATCCGGCTCTCCCGCCGCTTCTTGTTCAAGCCAAAACTGTTCCAATGCCGCCACTAATTCCACCACTGCCAACACCGCATCCTGGCGATGCTCGCGTGGCGCTGCTGCCGAATGTTCATAAGCGCCTAGACAGCGGGCATAGGGGAATCGCACATTGCCGCGAATCGCCGTCGGGATGGCGACCGGTAGATTGTCACTGACCAATACAGGCCCTTGTTCGATGTGTAACTCGAGGTAGGCGCGGGTGTTGGCGCGCGAAATGTGGGGTGTCGTGGTCTGTCGTAGGGCTTCGACGTCGCAGCCCAACTCGGCCATGTGGTCGATGAGCGACCGACCTGTATCGCCCCGGTGTAACTGGTCGAGTTCGGTTAAAGGCAGTGACCCAACTGCGAGACGACTGCCTAGATAGGCGATGCCATACCAGACGCTCTCCTCACCGCGCAGCCCCACAGCGGTGATATCGCACTGCGGCCTGAACCCGAGGTCTTTGAATGCAGCGAGCGCGGTAAGACCCGCCACCACCCCTGCCGCTCCATCGTAATTGCCGCCTTTGGGCACAGAATCGAGATGAGAACCGGTGAGAAGGCCTGGGGCTAAGCGATCGATTCCTGGCAAGGTGGCGTAGACATTCCCGGCGCAGTCGTACGACACCTCAAGTGCCAGCGACCGAGCCGCATCGGCCACCAGGTCCACCGCACGCTGATCCTGCGGACTCCACGCCGGTCGTGTGACGCCCTGTTGATCACAAGTTTGCGTTTCCAAGTCGTGAAGAATCGCCTCAGCAAACGGCAGCTGGGCGTCAATGGCCTGGGCAATGGTGTTGGTATCCATGGGGTCTCTTTCTCACCGGTAACCCACATTCGGGGTTCCGCCTCAGCGATGCGGCGTCCACCTCTGTTGGAGGAGGTTTGAGCAGATGCCGGATGGCGCCATTTTGGTGAACACAGGACGGGGCGAAGTTGTTAACTTAGACGATTTGTTGCAGGCTATCGCCAGCGGTAAGCTGCGTGACGCCGGGCTGGACGTGTTTGGCGAGCTGGAAGATCAGCCGCCGCTGCCCGAGGCGCTGCGGGCCTGTCCGCAGGTATCCTTGTCGTCACATATTGGCTTTTTCTCAAAGCAAAATCTTGACCAAATGGGTTGCCTGGTGGCGACCAGTGTGGTGCAATATCTTAATGGCGGTTTTCCCCGTGTGGCGGCCAACCCCGAACTGTTTGCCGAACGCAACCAACTCGATGCCTGGCGGCGCAGTGGCGATATGTCACCCAGTACGGAATGGCAACTGCGCCGCCTCGAAGGGCGTGGCGTGTTTGCTTAGCTCGCCGCAAATGCCGTGCGCAGGGCATTTGCGGCTTCGTTAATGGCAGCCAGCCCTTTATCGAGCACGCCTGCCATGCCGAAGAAGCCATGCATCATGCCATCATAGCGACTATAGGTGGTTGGCACGCCGGCGGCCTGGAGGCGTTTCGCATAGGCTTCTCCCTCATCGCAGAGCGGATCGTATTGCGCCGTAATGACCAGGGCCGCAGGTAAATTATTTACTTCCTTGGCCTGCAAGGGCGCCGCATAGGGATTGGTGGCGTCAGCCGCATCACTTAGGTAATGGTCCCAGTAATACTTCATGCTATCGCGGCTCAACAGGTAGCCATCCGCCCATTGCTGATAGGTGTTGGTCCGGAAGTTGCGGTCGGTCACCGGATAGACCAGCAATTGAAAGCCCAACGCAGGTTGACTGTGATCGCGCGCCATCAAACAGACGGCCGCCGCCAGGTTGCCCCCGGCGCTGTCGCCACCCACCGCGATACGAGTAGGGTCGCCGTTGATACTGGCAGCGTTGTGCACCGCCCACATGGTGGCGGCGTAACAGTCGTCGACAGGGCCAGGAAATTTGCTTTCCGGGGCTAAACGATAATCTACCGAAACGGTGACACAG
>JAPULM010000030.1 GCA_027294925.1 bacterium | reverse complement strand
GTTAAACACCAGGACACCCCCGGGACGCAACACACGGTACGCTTCCTCCATGAGCTGATAGAGTTGGGGGAAGGACCCATCCCATGCTTCCGGGCTCAGGTGATGAACGACTTGGTTGCATATTATCCCGTCAAACATCGCATCGCGGTACGGCAGGCAATCAAGGCGCCCTTGTGACAAATGCACGTGAGCATCAGAAGCAAATTTCCTCCGCGCTTGGACCAACATGCCCCCGTTCAGGTCTATCCCATGGATAGCGCCGATCTTGTCCTTCACAGCAGCGATATAATTGCCTGTACCGCAACCGCCATCAAGGATGGTTTGTTCATGTAAAGGGCGAGGGGTCGAGGCAAAACAGCCGAGCATGACCTCGACACCAACGGGACTGCGTGTGTTGTCATAGGCTTTTGAGGTGGCGTCATAGTTTTCATATTCTGTTGGCACTAGGTGCGATGTATGGTTTGGCGCATCAGGCATAAACATTAATCTCCCTACAGCCTTTTTGTCTGGCTGCCAGCAACGTGACTGAGATGGCTTGCGCTGCACAGCCATCTCATGTCATGATAGCGCCCTAGGTCTAGGGCAAGCAGTCTGTCTGCTGTCCCTCGGTATGAACCATGATATCTCATGCGCGACCGCGTGTTGTTGGCAAGCGATCCCGGCGTATGGAACACGGCGCCAAGACAGACGAACAAGACTACATACAAAAGGAGAAAATATTATGGCCGACGATGCACTCGTCCACTACGACTTTATCTACGATGACCACAGTGCGGACAAGCTCTATCAAGCGATCTGGGGAGAGAACATTCACTTTGGCATCTATACCTCCCCGGACGAACCCATGGAAGACGCCATGTTGCGTGCGAAACAGCAGATGTCTGCACCGCTGGGTTTCACCCCAAATGACGTCATTCTTGAAGTCGGCTGTGGCTTTGGCGCTATGGCCCGTTTCCTCACCAAGGAATACGGTTGCAAAGTCGTGGCGACCAACTACTCACACCAGCAGCTCAAAAAAGCTGAGGAGTTGTTGCAATCCACAGGACTCGACCATCTCGTGAGCTTTGCCTGGGCCGACTATCATGATCTCACGTATGATGATGCCACGTTTGACTATTGGTGGTGTCAAGAGGCTATTACCCATTCAACCAACAAGCATCAAGTATTTCGGGAAGCCTACCGTGTCCTCAAACCGGCGGGGAAGGTGGTCTTATCAGACCAGCTGGTCCGCAAAGAGTTGCTTTCTCCCGAAGAACACAACCGCATTGCGGCCCGCCATGGTTCTGACGATCTGTGGCACGCGGCAGAGTATAAGCAAGCGCTTGAGGCCTGCGGGTTCCACCTCGAGCGCTACGTAGACTGGTCCGAATACATCGCTCCGCACTTCGCCGCCGTCACCAAACGCGTCGAAGAAAAACGTAGCGAGATTGCCGCCGACATTGATGCAGTGACGATCCAGCATAACTACAACATCTGGAGTTACTGGTCGCGGGCGGGCAATGCCGGCAAAATTGGGTGGGGGTATTTCGTTGCCGTCAAGGACGCATAACTCCAGTATAGCACATGCAGGGCGGCCTAAGACGTCTTGTGACACGGCTCATGCCATTTTTTCCACGCCCATTTCCACGAGCGTATCGCCTATGCCGGCCAACAGAGCGCGGACATCAGAGGCGAAAATACGACCGATAGTACCAATGCGAAAGCACGCGGCATCGCTGACTTTCCCAGGATAGATAGCGTAGCCCTTGTCATGGAGGCGTCGGTAAAATTCCTCGAAGCGAAAGTGTGGATCGGGAGGAAAATGAAACGTTGTGATGATATAGCTCGTGTCTTCCGGTTTGAGGTATTCCTGGAAGCCCAGGGTGCGCATGCCATCGATCAATGTTTCGTAATTCGTGCGATAGCGCTGCGCCCGACCTTCGACACCCCCTTCAGCCTCCAATTCTAACAAAGCCTGATGGAACGCTACCAACGCATGGGTTGGGGGCGTGAAACGAAACTGTCCATCTGCCTCAAGACCCTTCCACTGCGCTAAGAGATCGAGGCTAAGGCTGCGTGCGTATCCTTCCGTGGCCAGTAGGGCTGCTTTGCGAGCGATGACAAAGGCAAAACCAGGGACCCCTTCGATGCATTTGTTGGCCGACGAGATGAGGTAGTCGATACCGCACGCCTTGATATCAATGGGTATGGCCCCGAAGCTGCTCATGGCATCGACGATGTAGCGGCGCCCCGCATTTTGCACTATCGTCCCGATCGCACGCAGCGGATTGAGGATGCCTGTGGTCGTTTCGCAGTGCACCATCACAACATCGGAAATGTTTGGATCGGCTGCCAAGGCAGACTCAATAGCGGCGAGATCCGGCGTTTGGTTCTCGGCATAGGTAAGAGTTGTCGCCGCGAGGTGCAGCACATGCGCCATCTGCGCCATGCGTTTGCCATAGGCCCCATTGATGATAAGAAGCAACTTGCCATGCGGAGGAACGGTGGATGAAAACACCGATTCGACGCCAAACGTGCCGCTGCCCTGCATCGGAATAGCCGTGTATGCGTCTGCGGACACCCCACCCAAGGTGAGGAGCTTGCGACGGATCTCACGGACACACTCGATAAAGGCAACATCCCGCGACCCGAGGTCGCGCAACATGGCCTGCTTCACATACCGGCTGGTGGTCAACGGGCCGGGGGTAAACAGCGTTTTGTCCTTGCTCTGTGGAATATCCTGTTGCAGCTCCATGCTTTTTGCTTCCCTGACTATGCCGCTTCATGAGAGAGGCGTGTAGGTGAGTGTCCATACTGCCCGAGGCACAATGTCAAGGCACTCCCTCCAGGCTATTCTGCCTAGCTTCTGCAGTCCCATGAGCGCCGCTGTAGTTTGCTCCCCCATCCATACACGCACCAAAGAGGAAAAGTATGACGTGCGCCGATTATGCCCTACTCTGCCCTGGCGGGCAATAGCAAAACGGCATGCCTATCGCCATGTTGAGTCGCGAAGCGCGAGTCCGGTCCGAGATGGCGTGTAGATGGCGGTCGTAGTAGAGGAATGCCTGAAGAATCCGGGCTGACGTTTTTTTCTGAGATGCGTGCCTCGACGAACATGCCTGAAAAAAGGCACGCGAGGCTTGACACAGGAAATTGAGTCGTGTATTAAGGGGAGTATACGCAACCTTTAACCATCATGTAGTCCAGCGTCTGCTTCTAGCCTGCATAGTACTGAAGCCCCCTGACCCGCCAACAACGCTATGTGGCGCGGTTGTGGGAACCTCACGAAGCTGCTCAGCCCTGTTACCACTCTAGGATAGACAGATAGTCGATCCATTTCGTGGGGTGTTTTACGCTTCCAATCCTCGTTGCAACACGACAGGGATGGAGAGTCAGTCGAGGGCGTTTTCTCCTGACGGGAGTTGGCTGTGGAAGGGGAAAAGCCTTCGGAGTAGATGTGTACTGCTGTTCCAGTTTTCCTCTCATGGGTAGAGAGCAGGGGAGCTGGTATACCCAGGACTGAGGGCGTAGTCACTGCAGCCCCCAGTGCATGAGGAGAATGAGATGACTTCTGACCTCACCAGGCGGATGTTCAATCCCCCCAGTTGACCTCTCCACCGACACCAGGCGATCTCATTACTAAAAACCTAGCCTTGGGTTTTGCCCACATGGGACTCTTACCACTTTGGGCTTGTACAACAGCTCAAGTCCCTATTGGCTCAGACACATATAGTCAAAGAAGGAGGATCACTATGACACTCGAGAGTAGAATTATGCCTTGGGATCGACTCCGAGCCCTACGGCAGTGCATCGACGACAAGGGCTTTGCCCGTATCCTTGAAGCACACAGCGGCTTAAGTGGCATCATCGCTGAGAATGCACAGGTGGAGAGAAATGGGGAGTGCCTCATTTTTGATGGACTGTGGGAAAGTAGCCTCACCGACTCCGCCATCAAGGGGTACCCCGATGCCTCGATTGTTGGCTATGACTCTCGCGTCCACACCATTAATGAAATTCTCGAAGTCACGACGAAGCCGCTCATTGTCGATGGCGACACCGGTGGCGAACCCACCCAGTTTGCGTATTTGGTCAAGCATCTGGAGCGGCTCGGGGTGTCCGCGGTGATTATTGAGGACAAAATCTATCCCAAACGGAACAGCCTCGATGCCTCCGCCAAGCAAGATCTGGAAGACCCCATGGTCTTCGCCAACAAAATCCGAGTCGGGAAAGAGATCACCCTCACCGACGACTTTATGATTATCGCTCGGCTCGAGAGTCTCATTGCTGGCAAGGGCTTGCAGGATGCGCTGGAGCGGGCGGAGCAGTACATGCTGGCCGGTGTCGACGGCATCATGATCCACTCGAACCAGAAAGACCCGGCGGACATCCTCGCCTTTGCGGAGGCCTATCGCTCCCTCTGTCAGCGTCTGGGGCGACGCCCCGTTTTGATCTGTGTGCCTACGACGTATAACACCCTCACCGAAGCCGAACTCGTGGCCAGTGGGTTCAATATCATCATCCACGCCAATCATCTGCTGCGGGCTGCCTATAAGGCGATGCACCAGGTGGCCTGGACTATTTTGGCCAGCGGGCGGAGCTTAGAGGTGGACGCTTTGTGTGCCCCTGTGGGCGAAATTTTTTCCAGCGTTGGTTTCGACTACATCACGAATAAAGACCGGGAACGCGACGAAGCCCTGCGTCTCCAGCATGCAGAGCAGCCTGGCACAGCCCCTCCCAATGGGCACGCCCGGCGCTGAAGGAGAGCGGGATGGAGGCACAAGCATTTTGGCAGATGTTCAAAGCGCGTGGCCTGACTTTCTTTTCCGGCGTGCCTGACTCTACCTTCCAAAAGGCCTACAACCTCATGGTGCAAGACCCAGAGATTCGTTATATCCCCGCCGTGCGTGAGGATGTCGCTCTGGGCGTAGCAAGCGCGGCATATTTTACTGGGAGACTCGGCGGCGTCATGATGCAGAACTCCGGTATCGGTAACATCGTGAACCCGCTGACCTCCTTCAGTTTAATGTACCAGATCCCCGTGCTGCTGGTTGTCGGCTGGCGCGGCTATGGCGGACCGCCCAACGATGCCCCAGAGCATTGGATCATGGGGGTCAAAACCCCGCAGATCTTTGACCTCTTGGACATTCCCTATGCTGTCCTGGAATCGGACCAGCCGGAGCCAGGGCTCGACCAGCTGCTGGCCGTAATCGAGGAACGCTCGATACCGGGGGCCCTGTTGGTGCGGACGGGAGTGATACAATGATTGAGCGTTACAAAGCAATTGTCGCCATCCTCGAGCACATCGGTACCGATGATCTGGTGTTAAGCACCACGGGGATGATATCCCGAGAGGTCTTTCTGAGCCACGATCGACCCGGAAATTTCTATATGATTGGCTCCATGGGTCTCCTCTCCTCTTTTGGCCTGGGGCTGGCGCTGCTCACCCCGGAGCAACGGGTCTTCATCTTGGAAGGGGATGGTAGCGCCCTGATGAGCTTGGGAACCTTGCCGCTTATCGCCTCAGAGGGTCCCGCCAACCTGGTACACATCATCCTAGACAACGAGGCCTATGAATCCACCGGTTCTCAGCCCTCTATCAGCGCCCAGGTCGACCTGGCGCAGGTGGGGCAGAGCTGTGGGTATAAACATGCGGTTCGCGTCGATGACCTCAAAGCCCTTGAACAAGTCCTGGCGGAGTGCGTTTCCGCTCCCGGCCCCTTCTTGATCCTCGTCAAGGCTGCCATCGCTCCTGTTGCGGGCATTCCACGAGTATCACACGCTCCTGCTGAAATCAGGGACCGATTTCGCAGCAACATCCGCACCAGGGAGTGAGCCGGTGAGTCGGTACTTGGCACCGGGCCGATTGCCGGCGCGGCGTCCCGGTGAGGTCTCGGTGCTTTGAGTCAGGTGGTGGCGCTGGGTGCTGTCTGGACTTTCACGCTGTTTGCCTTCAGTTCTTCATCTGGAAAGAGACTTCCAGCTCGGTCAGATTCACGCCGCTCAGGGCAAGGGACACGGTGGTGTCTAAAGGTACATCCTCAGACAGGGACATCTGGACTTCCAAGCCGAGGCCTGGGATCAGGACGGTACTGCGCGGACCGCGTTTCTCCACCACCACCCCTGCACCGCGCCAGTCGCGGTGTTCCAAGAGGTACACCAGGGTCCAGTGCCTACGCGCCAAGCGCTCGGCCTGACGCACACCTCCGGTGACAGCTTCCGCTGCCCCGACGCGTTCAAGTACCTCTTGCTCTCCCAGCGTCTCTGCATTGTGCAGATAGGCACGCAGCTGTTGGTGTACCACGAGATCCAGATAGCGTCGCAAGGGGCTGGTGGCTCGGGTGTAGACGTCAAGCCCCATGCCGGCGTGAGGCGAGGGAATGCTCGTCTGTTGACTGCGCTTCAAGGTGCGCCTGAGCGCAAACATCTCGGCCAGGCTCTTTGGCCGTTCATAGTTTTCAGGCGGGACCTGGGTCGTGAAGGGAAAGGGGAGGCCGCGATTGATGGCAAAACGGGCGATGGCTTCCCCGGCCAGAACCATGGCTTCACTGACGAGTGTACGACTTTTAAGCGGCGGCAAAGGTTGTATTGTTACCTGTCCCTCGACCAGCTGTATCTTGACCTCGGGCAGCTCGATAAAAATTGCCCCGTTTTCCTGACGACGGCTCTCAGAGAGCTGCGCCAGCCGGTAGAGGCTTTTGAAGGGCTCCTCCTCGATCCGTGCATTGACCTCTGTGTAAGTCAAGCGCGTCACACGCACCCAACTCAGTGCGACTTCGACCCCCACGACCTTTCCCTGCGCGTCGAGGTCCAGGCCGAAGGAGAGAGCTGGTGAGACCTCCGCCAGGCCCAAGCCCAGCTTGCACGTTACGTCGGGGGACAGCATGGTGATGGTCCCCTCGGGTAGGTAGAGGTTCGCCCCACGGGCGCGGGCTTCAAGGTCGGCGGGACTGCCGGGAGACACGAGCGCGGCAACGTCAGCCACGTGTACCCAGAGACGATTGTCTGCCAAACTGAGCGCATCGTCGGGGTCCTGGTTGCCTTCATCGTCGATGGCGAAAGCTTGCAGGTGGGTGAGGTCTAGGCGTGTCTCTTCAGGCAGAGACGGGAGCTCCATGGTAGGATGAGAGATCACGATACCCGCCCGTTGGGGATACGGGTTGACCGTGCGATTCCAGTAGTGCAGCTTGAGCAACAGCGCGTGCGCCTTTTCCGGACTGTCAGCGTTACTCAGCTCACGTAAGACACGGCTTTCCGATCGTTTCCCAAGAGCCCGCTCCTCCACTTCCTTGAGGTAGCGCGCGTCCTCAGGAGCGTTGTGCCCAGCTCGGGCCCGCTGCAAAAACGCCTCCCAGGCTTGCTTTTCGGCCGCTTTCGTTTCTCGGGCGATGCGTTCCCGCTCTACGTCTTCCGGTGAAGACACTACGATTGCTTCGGGGGTGCCACGGAAGTACAGACCAGCGGACACGAACTGCCAGGCGTCCCAGGCAGTAGACGGTGTGTACGTCCCATAGGCTAACTCAGCGAGCTCAGCCAGGGTAGTCGTGCTGCCTAGCAGCAATTCCCAGGCGGTTTCCACCTCGCCGTCCTGTGGCTGCAGCTCATCCAGGCTGTGTATCGGGCCAGGGTGCAACAACGCGATGTCTTTCGGCCGCACTTTCAGGAACTTGCCACCTTCGAGTGCAATCTCCAGCCTCTCCCCAGCGTGTACGACGCACGCCGGCCGATTCTTATAAAGCACC
>JAPULM010000003.1 GCA_027294925.1 bacterium | reverse complement strand
GGGGAAGAATCATTGTGAGGGATAACGTACTGCACGTTATCTGAATAACAAATACGGGGTCTGCATGGTAGACCTCATCGCTCTTTGAAAACTGAATAACGAAAGGGGCCGGCGTGGTGAACCGGCCCCTCTGTAGCTTGGCACATTGGTGGCACACTGAGAGTCAATATCAGGCAAAATATGCCAATATCAGACAACGGGTATATTTGGGTTTGACCGCATTGTTGCTATGGGTTAGTGTGGTGTCGTATTGTAGATATTTGCCATTGCAGGATTGACTATAATGGGGCGTGCCTGCCAATCAGACTGTGAACTTCTTCGTCGAACCCCACCACATTGCTGGCGCAGTAAAGTGTATTGGTGCGTTTGCGAATATCTCGGAGAACACACAAAAGATGAAGCAATTTTATGGGAATCCGTTGAGATTAAGGAGTGATTGAGTATGTCGAATACCGTTCCGATTGGGAGCTTGCCACCGCTGGGTGAAACCCCCCAGAAAATGCAGGCTCAACTCATCCGTCAAGATCGTTTCGGCGATCCGCGCACGGCATTTCAAGTCGAGGAGGTCGACGTACCACAATTGCAACCTCATGAGGTTTTAATTGGGGTTATGGCGTCTGGTATTAACTACAACAACATTTGGGCGGCGCGTGGTCAGCCGGTTGACGTGATTGCCATACGGCAACGGCGCGGCGAACCTTATGAGTTTCACATTGGCGGTAGTGACGTGTCGGGTGTTGTCTATGGGGTTGGTGATGCCGTTGACGATGTGTCGATTGGCGATGAGGTGGTGGTGCATCACGGCCATTGGAATCTCGATGATCCGTGGATTAAAGCCGGCAAGGACCCCATGTTGGCGCCCTCTGCTGCGATTTGGGGATATGAAACGAACTTTGGCTCTTTTGGCCAATTCTGCGTGGCGCAGGCGCATCAAGTTATGCCTAAAGCAGCCCATCTGACATGGGAAGAGGCCGCCGCGCCGAGCCTGGTCGGTACCACGGCGTACCGGATGTTATTTGGCTGGGTGGGCAATGTGTTGCAAGAAGGCGATGTCGTACTCGTATGGGGCGGCTCGGGCGGCCTTGGCGGACAGGCGATCCAGCTGGCCAAGCTACACGGCGCGCGCGCCGTGGCGGTGGTGTCTGATGATGCGCGTGGCGACTACTGTAAGAAGCTCGGTGCGGCAGGCTATATTAATCGCCGTCAGTTCTCCCATTGGGGGGTGCCACCGCATTGGACGGATGCTGCCGGCCAGAAGGAATGGAGTGCCGGATGTCGCGCTTTCGGTAAAGCAATCTGGGACGCACTGGGCGAACGCCATAATCCTGAGATTGTATTTGAACATCCAGGCGAGACAACGATACCGACCAGTATTTTTGTCTGTGAAGCGGGCGGCATGGTGGTGATCTGTGCAGGAACGACCGGTTATTCCGCCTCGGTGGACCTGCGCTATCACTGGGTGCGGCAGAAGCGTTTACAGGGATCACATGGCGCCAACGATGAGCAGGCAAGGGCATATAATCGGTTGATGTGTGATGAGAAAATCGATCCGTGTCTTGGCGAGGTTTATGCCTTTGAGGAGATCGGCAAAGCGCATTACGACATGGAAGAGGGCAAAGTGGTGTTTGGTAATCGCGTTGCCCTCGTTGGCGCCGCGGAACCCGGCTTGGGCCGTAAGTAGAGGCACGGCCACACCACCCGTGTGGTCGGCGATGCGCCCCGCGTCACCGCTACCATACACCTGGATGGGTAAATTGGGCGTTGAGCCTGTCGGTGTTGCGCCTGTGTCGGTAAGGATCCACGCTTTCATGCATCATTTTGGCACAAGCTCTCATGCGGCTTTCTGTAAAATCTTTTTGTTGAAATTTGATTCGGTGAAATGTGTTCGCAGGAGACTTGATGAAGGCCCGTTATCCCGACATTACGGTTGCACTACACGAACAAACCGGTAAGCCTATGGCGCAGATTGCTCTGGTTCGCCAAGCTCTGCAGAAAGCCGGCCATGATGACGAGGCACGCGAGTTCACCAACCTGGCGTTTGCCAGCGACGAAGATGCTCTCATCAACTTGGCGTGTTTATACGTTACAGTCGTCTAGCGATCGGCTCAGACATCAGGGGTTCGGAGGGTTTATGACCTATTTTTCTATTCTCGATTTATCGCTCATCACCGAAGGTGGGGAGGTCGCTCAAGCCCTGCACAATACGCGAGATCTTGCTCAGCATGCGGAAGATTGGGGGTATCGACGTTTCTGGATCGCCGAGCATCACAACATGCCGGGTATTGCCAGCGCCGCCACTGCAGTTGTGATCAGCCATGTGGCAAGTGGTACTTCCACAATCCGCGTTGGCTCAGGGGGCGTTATGTTGCCGAACCATGCACCGCTGATCATCGCTGAGCAGTTTGGCACGCTCGAAGCGCTCTATCCTGGCCGTATCGATCTCGGGATTGGGCGTGCGCCGGGCACCGATCAGATGACGGCGTATGCCTTGCGACGGACCCTCGCCGGCGACGTTGACGAGTTCCCGCGCGACGTCCAAGAGCTGCAGAACTATTTTCGTTCGCCCCAGCTCGGACAAGCCGTGCGAGCCGTACCCGGCGCTGGTCTAAATGTGCCTATTTGGATCTTGGGCTCGAGTCTGTATGGCGCACAGCTTGCTGCCGCCTTTGGCCTTCCTTATGCCTTTGCATCACACTTTGCACCCGCTGCATTGATGCAGGCGATCGATGTCTATCAGCGTCGCTTCCAGCCCTCGGAACAGCTATCCAAACCCTATGTGATGCTGGGGTTTAATGTGTTTGCGGCTGAAACTGACGAAGAGGCTCAGTATTTGAAGTCCTCGGCGCAACAATCAATTCTCAACTCACGCAGGGGCCGTCCTAGCCGTTTACCCCCACCGGTGGATGACTTTGAAAGCCAGCTTTCACTCCCCGAACGTGAGCTACTCAACGCGGCCCATACCTGCTCGGTGACAGGTTCGCCGGAGACCGTTCGTAAGGGATTAGATGCCTTTATCGCCCAGACCGAAGCCGACGAGATAATGATTTCTTCTCATATCTTCGATCATCGCAAACGCCTGCGTTCTTTTCAATTTGTGGCCGAGATGGCGATTGTCTAAAGCTCACAGGAACAGGTCTTGAGCAGCCTGGACATGCCGCTTAGGATACGATAGGCTGAAGTCTCAACGGGCCTTCCGGGGCGAAGGCCTTGGGAAGGCTTGAAAGGCAAAGGGTGGGCTGAGAGGACACGTTTTCGATGAATACAGAGATTGTAAAGCGTCTGGGTGTCCCATTGTTTTTTCTGGTCTTGTTTCTGATCCCTGCCCTTTATTGGGACACTGTTATCTATCAGGTGAGTTCTGAATTTTTTCGGCGTGCCGTATTAATTGGACGCTACGTCATCGGTATCTGCCTATGGCTCGCCTTTGCCTGGCTCATCATCCGCGTTATCGACGGCATTGTATGGCCCTTTATCCTCGAGCGACGCCTGGGCTACGCCATCCCACGTCTGTTAAAGGATCTGGTGCGTTTTCTCGTCGTGATTGTGTCCGTGGGGGTCATTATCAGTGTCGTCTTTGAAAAATCGATCACCGGATTTCTGGCCGCAAGCGGTGTCGTTGGCTTGGTCCTCGGTTTTGCCCTGCAGAATATGATCGCCGATTTCTTTTCCGGTATCGCGCTCAACCTCGATCGCTCTTTCGCTGTTGGCGATCGGGTCAAAATCGAAGGCAGCGATTTGACCGGCGATATAGTCGAAATTACATGGCGCACGACCATCATTCATGATTTCTCTGGCAACTTGATCATTATTCCGAACAGTCGCATGGCCAATATGAAGGTTGAGAACTTTCATAAACCCGTGCGTGAGCATTACAATTGGCACTTTATTACACTGGACTTCGATGTTCCCATCGAACGCCCGAACGGGTCATACTCGCCGGGATGAAGCACGGTCTAGCGGCCTTTGGCCTCACCTCCGAGCCCATCGCGCGCGTCCGTCTGCCGAATGAACGCGGTATGGAATACATCATGGTCTACACCGTACCAGAGTATCGCTTCCGGGGACGTCTACGCGCGGCCATCATCCGCAGCGTCATGCACCAACTGCAGGTTGCCGGTATTCGCCCTGTCTATCCCAAACTCAACTTGTATTCGGCTGATATGCCGCAGCTCAACTCCGAGCAGTTCCCCAACCCGTATGACCTGATCAAGCGTGTGTCGCTGTTTACCGTCCTCGATGATACGGAACTGGTTGACCTGGCTGCGCATATGACGCCGCAGTTTTTTTCGGCGGGCAGCACCATCGTCGAGCAAGGTGAACCGGGTGCTTCAATGTACATCGTGGCCGAGGGCCTGTTGTATGTTTACATTGCCCAAGCCGATAGCGATGAACCCCTCAAGGTGGCCGATTTTATCCCAGGACAGTTTATGGGCGAGATGGCCCTTTTGACCGGCGAAGCACGGTCGGCCACGGTGAAAGCGGAAACCGATGCCCTGGTGTACGAGATTACCAAAGAAGATATGGAAGCCTTTCTCAAAAAGCGTCCGGAGATGGCCGAGGGTCTCTCGGCGGTCATGGCCCAGCGCTTGCTTGAGCGTGAAGAATTTATGCAGAATCTCACAGCCGGACAACAAGAGGAAGAGGTGAAAAATTTTGCTTCTCAACTGTTAACTAAAATACGTGGCTTTTTCAGCGTCTTTCGGCAAGCTCGGGGGCGTGATCAAGAGGAGCCTGAGGCCTCTGCAGAAGGGCAGGACGAAGGGGTGCCATTAGAGCAAGATGATCTCCAAACCTGAAATCTTCTTCTAGATGGCAACGACAATCGACCGCATTGCATGCATAATAGGGTCCCTTGAGTTCAGGCTGTTCTCCTTCATGACGACGCCTTTGCAACACGTTGTTGCGATACGATGCCTATATCGCTTGACGATATCCGCGGGTAACATTACAATCGCCGCAGTGATAAATGCCATCTCGACGCTTGACAGGAATCGGTGTTTTGTCAACATGAAGAGGAAAGATGCTCGCTCTACACCTGTGATCATATACATCTACAGTAGTCGCGA
>JAPULM010000299.1 GCA_027294925.1 bacterium | reverse complement strand
AGACCATAAGTCTGATTTTTATAATAATCGCGGATGGCAGGATTCTCAGCGATGGTGAGAAGGTCATTCTCACGCTGCTTCAGGTAACGAATACTGGTCTTGGCCGCCTCGCGACTAGAGGTCATAAAACCAATCGCCGCGAAGGCCAACATGGGAACAACAATCAGCGGCAAAATAATCATCAGCATTTTATTTTGGATGCTATAATCTCGAAAGAATCGCTTGCGCTGCACATCCATCAGTGAGTCCTTCTACCGCCACTCTCATCTTCTCTTGGGGGTGGCTTTCTGTCGCCTTACGGACCAGTGTCCCATCTTTGTCAAGCTCAATAAGATGCTCAAACACGTCACACCTCAGCATAACGACCCTACCACTCAACATCAACCACCCTTATCGATCGGGCTTATTGCGCCGCGCCTGCTCACGCTGTGTAGCAGGAGGCCATCGGCTCTTGATAAAGCTTAATACCGCCCATATTTCCACATCGCTCAGCATGTCCTTATACGGCGGCATGGCGCTACGATAACGAGACGGTGCATGGTGTTGACCACCAAATTTAACGGTTTCAAACAGCCATTGATCGGCATGGTGCCAAGCATGACCGCTATCATCATGCGGCGGAGCAGGAAAATTGCCCAGCGGCAAACGGCGCTGCCAATTCGACTGGCCTTGTAAATTTTCCCCATGACAGCCGGCACAGAAGCTGGCATAAACCTTTTGCCCGAGAGCAACGCGCTCGGTATTTGTCGCATCCATTTCAGGAGACGCAGCAGGCGTTTGCGCCAGCCCACTGCCGACAGCGACAAAAGCGGCCAGGATGCTGCAAATGAACAGACATCGGCAAACTCGAGTTCGGACGAACCCTATGAACATCCGCTCAGACATACGATGCTTTCCTTTTCTCCAACGCATTCAAGTTCAATTTACCGGAATCGATCATAATAAATTGCTTCCATGGCTTGATATAGGCCGCAAGCGACGGCTCATTTACAGCGGCAATACACAGAACTAGCGAACCTGAATGATAACCGGCATGGCATATAAAGGCCCTCGTCCCAGCGCTACAAAAGGCATTAACAATGATTTAAATCCAGCCATAGGTTCGGGCAACGCCGTCACCGCCATAATCTGCATACTGAGGCGGTCAACAAGCGCCTCGAGCAGACGCTTGGGTTTGGGATAAAAGACCAATTGCACCCCAGCTTGATCAGAAAGGCCGATGGCCTGCTTGGCAAGACTAAGAGCGGTATTCATACCGCCTAATGCGTCGACCAATTTCTGTTCTTTAGCCTGGGTGCCAGTCCACACCCGCCCACGGCCAATCAAATCAACCTCGTCCATAGTCAGGCCCCGACCTTCAGCAACTTTTCGGATAAACGTTAAATACAAATCTTCAAGCAACCGTTTGATCTGCTGACGTTCTGCTTCCGTCCAGCTTTTAGCGGGGTCAAACAGCCGGGCAAATTTCCCCCGCGCCAGCGTCTCAATGTTCACCCCAAATTTGCTCAACAAACCTTTTATATTCGGCTGCATAAACACAATGCCGATCGAACCGGTGAGGCTAGCAGGCTGCGCAACAATTTTACTCGCAGCAGCCGCAATATAATAGCCCCCGGAAGCAGCCACACTTGACATTGAAGCGATAACAGGCTTGTTACGTTTAGCACGTTTAACGGCCCGCCAGATCAAATCCGATGCAAGAGCTGATCCACCAGGGCTATCGATTCGAAACACAATAGCCTTAATAGTGTCATCCTGAGCGGCATGGTTAAACGCCTTTACGATGGTATCTGTCCCCATTGATTGACCAGTTGCGCTCCACTTACTCTCACCCAGGGTAACGGCGCCAACCCCATAGATCACGGCAATCTTTTGATCGCCAGTAAGTCCAACAGAGGCGGGTTTAACGCGCCGATAGGTCGCCAGTGAAACCGTTGGGGGAGGTGTTGTGCTAGGCGTAGAGAGGTCTTGCAGCAACTCATCAAAATACTTGAGGCCGTCAATCAGCCCACCTTGATGAAAATCAGAAGCCGTCAAGGTTGGGGCGTCAATCAAGGCTTGCACTTTTTCAGGGGTGAGACTGCGCGAGGCTGCAATTGCCGTCACAAACTGATGCTGCAAGCTATCGAGCAGGGAATTAGCCATCTGTCGATGGGCTTCCGACATCGTTTGGCGTGAGAGAAAATCACCAAAGGTCTTATATTCTCTGATTTGCTCGACCTGGAACTCCATTTCGAGCTGCTTCCACAGGCCACCAAGGAATAGATAGGTTGCGCGTAAACCCGTTAAGGGTAACACGGTGTTTTCTGAGAAATATACCTCATCCGCAGCACTGGCAAGTAAATAGGTCATATTGCCGCTGGCGCCTTCGCCTGATACCCAAGCAATGACACGTTTACCGGCCTTTTGTAAATCCCTAAAAAGGCTATGGAGCTCCTGCACCTTGGCAAAATCGAGATCGGCAGGTTTGATCTTGACAATGACGCCTTGCAAACGATCATCCAAGGTTGCCTTACGCAGTTCCAGTATTAAATCAATCAACACTTGCTTACGAGCTCCGAGCAGCTGGCCAATGAAGTCTGACGGCTGTGCCTCTATATAACGGCCACCGAGATGAACAACAAGGAAACTGCCGGGTATTATCGTGGGTTGGCGCCGGGCATATATAATTCCGACCCCCACAATGACTATCAGCACTAAGAAAAACCAGCGTTTTTTTCGCCTCACCTTGCCCTCCTTGTCAATTTCTTGTTGCATACCCTTTAAAGATGGTAGATTGACAGGGGTGCATTGCCGTCATGATGACCATCAGAAGTGGCTATGACCCCGACATAGACCGCCTTGTCAAAGCACATTGTAATACAGTGCGAGTTGCAGCGCGAGCACTGGAGATCGTCCAAGCTGACAGAACAAAGTGCCTGGACAAAAGTTTTTCCGCATTCCGAAATCTGCAGACATCGTGCCGATAGGCAAGAATTTATGCCTGGTTACGTATCGTCCTGCTCCATCGGTGTTCATTCTTTTTCCGGGATCTTTCACACGAGCGGGAAAGTAGTGAACAGTTCGTCTGGCTCAATCGCCGATATGGCGAGACGGAGACGCAGCTCAGCCGTTCGGCAATAACGCCCTCAGTTCGAGTCAAGATGAAGTGATTTAGGCCGCTTCCACGTCCGTGGGTTGCCATCCGTGGTCGGCATCTGCGCGAGGCTCGCAGACCGCTTGGTCTGTCGGTATCTCCGCTGGCGCTGTCTGCTCATGGTGACGGGGGGACAACTCAAGCACAGGGCTTGCGGCCCCACTGGCGTTTGCGGAAGCCTCTCGTTTGTGTTGGATTAACAGATCCACCCAGTCGCCCTGCAACGCTTCTCCGGTCAACAGCTCAATCGGTGCTTTGCCTTGGCGCCTTCCCCCTCTGTAACGACGATGGTTATGATAGAACATGATCAGATTCAAGGT
>JAPULM010000298.1 GCA_027294925.1 bacterium | reverse complement strand
TACGTCCCGGTTCACGAGTTCCTCACACGAACGTTTTCTGGCCCTCATCGACGCCGCGCAGCACGTCGGGCACTCACGGCTTGTGGCTTTCCGCTCCGTGCTTGAGTTTATCAATCCCTGGAACGCCTACCGAGCGTTGCGAGAACTTTGCAAGACGTTAGTGACTGGTCCTGAAAGTTCTAAAGCCCGACGCCAGTGCTACGAGGCAGGTGGGCGCATTGAGGCGGCAAGCCGTAACAACCTGGAGGCACTGGTAGGGTTAGCCATCCAGCGAGTTGCCTCCAAGGCATCTGGATGGCCTAAAGCACCACAGTGGGTGGCGCGTATTGACACACGGCGAGATGAGTTGTTCAGGCTCATTGACCGTCTCAATGCTCTCGCTCCCGACTTGTCCGAGGAATTGTGGCTCCGCTACATAGAAGTGTTCGCTGAGCAAAGCGAAGAAGCGGCGATACGCTTTGTAACAAAGGATACAGAGCGCAGAAAATGAATCTAACCTTCCCAAGGTATTTGCCACAGTTCCCCTTACACGTTATGCGCCAAGAGCAACATTGAGGAAGGCATGAAAGGGTTTCAATGGCAGACCACAAGATTGCCCCCGAGCACATGCAACAACTTAAGGCTGCAAAGCACGCCCTGGAGAACGTGGGCGTCGCGATTCAGATCGCCAATGTCATCGGCACTCCAATCGAGAAGGCTATCGAACGGCTTCCGAAGAGCTGGCAGGAAAACATAGTTGGTATCAGTCGTGACGCTCTGCAGAAGGCCGCGGATGTGGCCATCTGGACTATCAATCCCGCCACACCACTCCCCACGAAGGACCTCCTTCACAAGCTCGCGGTGTCGGTAACGGGTGCAGTAGGCGGCGCCTTCGGCTTGCCCGCGCTCGCCATCGAACTGCCGATTTCAACGACCATCATGCTTCGCTCCATCGCCGATATCGCGAGGTGTGAGGGAGAGGACCTTCGTACGCCCAAAGCTAAGCTTGCTTGCCTTGAAGTATTTGCACTTGGGGGGCGAACGAGTTCCGACGACGCTGCGGAGTCGGCATACTATCTAGCGCGTGCTGCGCTCGGGAAGGCCGTCACCGAAGCCGCCGAGTATCTGGCCAAGGGAGGTGCGGAAGCTGCCGCGCCTCCCTTGCTCAGGTTCATCACGCGAGTTGCGGCTCGCTTTCAGATTCAAGTCACCGAAAAGGCCGCGGTACTGGCAGCCCCGATCGTTGGGGCGGCGGGAGGCGCGTTGATCAACAACTTTTTTATGAGTCACTTCCAGAACATGGCGCGAGGTCATTTTACGGTACGCAGACTCGAGAGGACCTATTCGCCGGCGTTGATTGAGGCCGCTTACTACGACCTGTGACCGTATCGTCTCCTGACAACCGATTGCAGCGGACGGCGCTGCACGCCCCGTGTACTCGGATACCAACCATACCCCATCAAACCGGGCGCCTCGCGGACCTATTTCCAGATTCGGAGCAGGCCCGAAACGTCAATCTGCACAAAACAGACGACCGTACGATTTGGGAATACGCTCGTGCCAATGGCTTCGCAATTGTCTCAAAAGATGAGGATTTTCATCAGCTGAGCTTTCTCTATGGGGCGCTGCCTAAATCAGTGTGACCCCGGCTGATACAACATCAGGTTCGGAATCGACAACGAGAGTGAAAACCAAAAGGCACGCCGGCTGGGTAGCGCTGTCAAACGTTGTCCTTGCAGGGGCCCTGCCAACTGCGGCAAAAACGCGCCCCCGGAAGGGCCCTGGGTGCTGCTGAAGATCACCACCGGCTGTCCGTCAATGGTGTCATGCACCACTGCATCCCCCAATACTTCCAAGGGATAGGCTTTTTCATCAGATCCCACGCGCACCGTGAGCACCAAAGCTGACGCAGGCAGACGTGGATCAATCTTTTCTGTCGATACCGGAAAAGGAAACTGATGTGCATCCACACGGCGTCGATAGCCTCGAAACGGATTGCGGGTGTACGGGTACGGCCTGCCAAAACCTTGGTCGCGTGCCAGGATGCGCGTTTGCGGATACAACGCCCGCCACTGCCGCCAAGGCATGGTGGTAGAGGGAAGCAGCGTGAGCCATTGACCGGTGAGGGTCCCTACAATCGCTTTGCCGGCCACCTGCATCCAGTAGGAGCCGGTTTGGTGATCGAACATCACCATATCGTTTTCGAAAAGTGCGCTGGTGTTGCCAAAGACCAGCTCCTGGCCATCAAGCCGACGGTCGTAGACGGCACCACTGGCACACAACGGACAGTAGGTGATCATCAGCGGGGTGCCGTCGATGACGTCATTGACGATTTCATGAAAATTGAGCATGTTGACGGGATAGGCGTAGGCCGTGGTTTTACCGACATATCCGATGACCAAATCCGTCGGTCGCAGCGAATCCCCGCCGTTTGCGTCATCATAGCGGGGCTGATAGATCGGCCGGATGGCATCACGCAGACGGTCGATGGTGCTTGCGGTGGCTTGCGAGAGCGGTACCGAGCTGCCGGTGAACGTGTCGAAGACGATCTGATCTAAGGAAACGCTGTGGCGGTGGAGATCCACAGGTGGCGGCGGTCCGTTTGGGGGCCTGACGGCTGGACGCTGCCCAACAGCTGCTGTGGCCATGAGCAGCACCGCAACCATAATACGAATGGTGTGACGCCACAGGCGTTGGGCGGGCATTCGACGACTCCTCAGGGTTCAGAGCCTTATTTGGCATTCAGGCTAAGACGATGGGCGACAGGACTTTTTCCTGTAGCCAGGTCGACAACTCCATCAGGCTCTGGCTGTTAATTTCATGCCCCATATCGTATTCGCGGTAGGTCAACGGTACTTGTAACTGGCGCAGGGTTTCGACAGAGGTGCGGGCCCGGTCGACCGCGATGGCCTCATCACGCGTGCCATGTTGGAGGAGGGTGGGCAACTGTTGGCAGGCCTCTGCGGCCGGTAGGGCGTCCAACAGTTCCGGTGGTAGCCAGGTGCTGAGCGCCACCAACGCCGCAAAGCGCTCTGCCTGGATGAGGGCCAGACTATAGGCCAGCACACCCCCCTGGCTAAAGCCGAGGACCAGAAGCTTTTGGGGATCAATCGGATAGCGCGTTAGGGCGGCATCCAGGAAGGCCAGCAATTGTTCTCGGGCCGACAAGATGTTCGGCATATTCGGCGGTGCGCCTCGTGTACTCGGATACCAGCCGTATCCCGTCATCCCGGGCGCAATGGGGGTTTGCACCGGGCCTTGGGGACAGAGTACGAGAAAGCGTCCACCGCACAAATGCGGGGCGAGGCCAAGGAGATCCAGGGCATTGGCTCCCCAGCCATGTAAGGTGAGAATGGTGGGATGTGGACCATCGCCAGGCGGTTCAAACACAGCATGAAGCAGTTGCATGGGTCGTTCCTTTACAGAACAGGCGGTCGAGATGGACCACGTGAGTACCATAACCGCTTTTGGTGCGACTGTAAATGCTCAGAGGCAATCTTAATCCAGGGCGTTATCTGTAGACTGTAGACAGCGCTGTGTAAACATGATAGTATTACACTACATATCTATTGTGATACGGAGGTCATATGATGGCGCTTAAGCCTTTTTCGATTCGTGCGGATGCGAAGACCATGGAAGCCTTGGGACAGATTGCCGCCACCATGGACCGCTCGCGCAACTGGGTCATTAACGATGCGTTGAAATCCTACCTCGAGGATCATCGGTGGCTTACAGAGCAGATCGCCCGCAGCAGACAGGAAATTGACGAAGGCAAGGGCATACCTCATGAGCAAGCCATGGCCCGCCTGAAACAGCATATCGAATCCCGCACCCCGTAATGTCCATGGACATCATATGGTCCCCGACCGCCCTTGAGCATTTGCAAGGGATATACGATTACATTCTGGCCGACAACCCTGCCGCCGCCATTGATGTGCATGAGGAGATCGAGTGCACGGCGGGATTTCTGAAAGACAATCCCCGCCTTGGCCATCCGGGCCGGGTGGAGGAAAGCAGAGAGCTTGTTGTGCCCCGATATCCAACCTACATCATCGTGTACGAGCTTTTCCGGGACCGTATCCATATCCTTGCCGTTATGTATAGCAGGCAAAAATGGCCCGGAAATTTCGACGTATAGGAATTTCAAAGACACTTTAGCGCCAGCCTTTCCGGAGCGCAACCCCTAAAAACACCCCTGGGGCATCCTAGCGCCCCCCGCCTGCCGCAGCGGCTCGCAGCAAGGCGTGGCGCGGTGTCAGCAATTTTAAATTTGGATTTTATTGGATTTAATGTTGCTAAAGTCTACTTGTATGGTTAAGGTGGTCGTCCCCCAATTCAAGGAGGCCATCATGACATCCCCTTTAGACTTCGATGCGCTCAAAGGCATCTTAGAGCGCCGGGTCGAGCTGCCCGATCATCGCCAACCAAGGCCCAACACCCGCTACAGCATCAAAGACGCCGCCCTGGGCGCTTTTAGCGTCTTTCATATGCAATCGCCGTCGTTTCTCGATCACCAAAAGCATCTCCAACGAACCAAGGGTCGAAATAATGCCCGCACCCTGTTAGGGG
>JAPULM010000297.1 GCA_027294925.1 bacterium | reverse complement strand
GGCTAGAGGCTGTACAGACTGCCCTGGCGAACTTAACACCCACTTGGAAATGTCTGTCCAATCTTGACCTGCATTGTGACTGATAAAGATTAGCCCCCCGCTGCCGGCATACAGTCGGCTTGGGGTCGCCGGATCGACGCTTAAGGCGGTGGTGGAGAGACCCCGAACGGACGACTTGATATATTGCCAAGACCGCCCACGGTTGTCGCTGCTATAGATGCCATCCAATGTCCCGGCGTACAAACGAGGGGTCGGTGTCGGCGACCATGCCAGGGCGAGAATCGATCGACTCACCAGTCCGTCACTAACGGGTTGCCACTTGTTTTCGTGGGTGAACAATTTAAAAATACCGCCCAAGGCCGTACCGGCATATAAAGTGGCCGGTTGATCAACCGCGAGGGCAAGAACACGCACCAGCTTGTCGTCAAGCCCTTGATTGATAACTGTCCAGGTTGCACCTGCATCAGAACTTTTAAATACGCCGCCGAAGGTCCCGGCATAAAGCACCTGAGGATTGTCCGGATGAATAGCCAAAGCCCGTACGTCAAGCTGCGTAAGCCCCTGCTTGCGCGGCTGCCAGTGTAAACCGCCGTCCATACTCTGCCACACGCCATCACCAGTCCCTACGTACATGGTTCCGGTTGACGAAGGGTCTAGAACGAGACATCGGATACTCGCATTACTAATCCCGTGCGCTAACTGTCGCCAGCGTCGGCCGCTATCGGTAGTTTTAAACAGTCCGTCGTCAGTGCCGGCATAAAGGATGGCGGGGCGACTAGGGTCAATGACCAGGGTGCGTGTATAAAGACTGCCCAGGCCGTCATTTATCGCGCTCCATAAATTGCCGCCATCCGTCGTTTTGAATACCCCGCGCCCAAATGAGCCGCTATAGAGTACGCCCTGACGGGTTGGATCAACTGCTAGAGCGAGTATCATTGCTCGTAGGTTGCCACTGTGCATGCGGGCATGATGCGCGTATCCACAATCCGTCATGGGGATAAGCAACAGGTTGAGTCCTAGCAAGAACGTCGCAACGTATCGAAGCCGCATATCTTCCTCTGGCGTATGGTACTGTCAGCACGATCAGGCGCCTTTACGGCGTTTGATCGAGAAGTTGGGCGATAAGTTTTTTGGCCGTTGGGCTGTGCCAATCCCTAGGACCTGCTATACCTCCCACTACTTTGCCGGCGCGATTGATGAGATAACTCGTTGGGGTGCCTGGAACACTATACATCTGGGCGACTTGGTAGCGTAAGTCCAGCACGACGGGATAAAGCACTTGATGTTTCTGTAGAAATTGCTGCATCGCATGCGGCTTCATGCGATCGATAGACACCCCCAGCACAACCAAGCCTTGGTCTAGAAATGTGGCGTACAATTTTTTCAGAGAGGACCTCTCCTTGGTGCAGTGCGGTCACCAGGTCGCCCAGAAATTAAGTAGAACCACGCGTCCTTTGAACGCATGTAATTGCAGCGTCTTACCGTAAGCTGTGGGGAGCGAAAAATTCGGGGCTGCGATATTGCCATCGAATCGGACGATGCCCATCGCTGCCATATAGTCGGGATCAGCCGCTGCAAGCGCTCCACCTGATAGAATCGTAAATAAGGCTACCATAGTCGACAGTAGGGATATTCGGAGCATTGTGTTTCTGCAACCCATTCGTTCAGTCTCCCGCAGGGTATTGCCCAGGTCATCTGCGACGTGTGAGCATCATGATATTCACTCATGACAAAATACAGAAGTTTATAACGTAATGGGCAGGCAGAATATTTCCCACCCCTCTCTCTAAACGATGCTGGAGCTTAATATGACAGGCCGTTTACAAGGATTGTTGGCTATTCGGTTAGACCTTAGTGGCGAATTTTGACCAGGGGGAAACATAGCTGTAGGCTTCTGCAGCAGCAGGGAACGAGGCGTCGGGTAGTGCTGATCTGCCAGGATGAAATTGACCCTCCGACTTATAGCGCATCGTCTCGGTCATCATGCAGATAGAGCACTTGAGTGGACAGCTGTAACCCCTTGACTCGCACGACTCGAAAGCCAGGTGGGCCGGCGAAAATCTTGCGGGTCTGCGAGACCTGGGAAATTTGAAAGCAGGTCGACGGCGAGGTCAGCTGGGTCAACCCATCCCGTTGGATATTTTGCTCCAGATGCACATGGCCACAGATCATCCAGCGAACATCGCCATGATCACGGAATAGATGGACCAGATCGTCGCCATTGCGCAAATGTTGGACATCGAGCCAATCGATATCCACTGGCCAGGGGTGGTGGTGCATAAAGGTCAGGGTTGGCACACCGCGATGGGCGAGAAGATCGTCACGGAGCCAATCGAGTTGCTGTGCATCCACATACCCTCCGGGCTTTCCAGGTTCCTGGGTGTCAAGGCCGATAAAGTGATAGCCATCGTGGTTAAAGCTGAAATAGTGTGGGGCATCAGGGGACACAACGGCATGCTGCATGACGCGGTGAAACGCGGCGCGATCGTCATGATTGCCCATCAACATATAGACGGGGCAGTTCAAGGGCTCAAGCGTCTGTTGAAGTAGGCGATAGGAGGGTTCATACGCCTCAGACGTCAGGCAGCGGCTGCGATCGATGAGATCCGGGCTGCTCAAGTCCCCGCCAATGACCACGAATACCGGCTGGGGCTGCAGGGCGTTAATGGCCCGAATGACGCGTTCAAGCGTCGCCTGGGTATCGACTTCCCAAGCGCTGTCGGACAATGTAAAGGTGGCGCCGGCCATCATGTGGGTATCTGTAAAATGGACAAAGGTAAAATTGGCTTCTTCTGCTTGCATCCTGCGCTTCCTCCTGCAAGGGGTCAAGTCTTTCTTTTTACATAATAGCGGCAATCATGTTGGACATGATACGTCCACTTCGTATCGAATTCGCCGCGGCATGGTACCATGTCATGAATCGGTGTGCCAACCATCGCTTTCAGGACAGCATGGCGCTATACTCGTCCCTGCACGCCCGGCAAAAGCGATAAAAGCACGACGCAATCATACGGCGTAGTAATGAGTTTATACAAGGAGCTTGTCCATGGTATGGCAACCGGAGATCAACGAACTGCACTATCGCCAGCAACTAGCCCAACAAATGGGCGGCGAGGAAGGCCTTGCCCGACAACGCCGACGGGGCAAGCTCACGGTTAGGGAACGTATCGACGCCCTGAGCGACACAGGGTCGTTTCAAGAAATCGGCGTCCTAGCCGGAAACGCCACCTACGAAGGGGAGAAGCTCGTTGCGTTTACCCCCGCCAACACTATCATCGGCACCTGCCGCCTCGACGGGCGCAAAGTGGTTTTGAATGCCGGGGATTTTACCGTACGAGGCGGCGCTGCCGATGCCGCCATTGGTAATAAAGGCGGCTATGCACAGCGCATGGCAGCGGAGTGGCGCTTGCCCTATATCCGACTCCTGGATGCGGCGGGTGGCAGTGTTCGTACCTTTGAACAAATTGGCCGGACCTATATCCCGGTGTCCACCAGCACGCCTGGCGTCGAGGCGTTGCTGTGCAAAGTGCCGGTTGTCTCAGCCGTGCTCGGGTCAGTGGCCGGTCTCCCAGCAGTCGAAGCCTGCCTGTCGCACTTTAGCCTGATGGTCAAAGGTATAAGCCAGGTCTTTCCGGGAGGACCGCCGGTGGTCAAAGCCGCCTTGGGCTACGACATCACTAAGGAAGAGTTGGGCGACGAGCGCACCCAGATCTACGAATGCGGCGCCATTGACAACTTGGCCGAAAACGAAGCAGACGCCTTTAAGATGATCCGGCAGTTCCTCAGCTACTTGCCGACTAATGTCTGGCAGCTCCCACCCAGGGCTGAACCGCAAGAC
>JAPULM010000296.1 GCA_027294925.1 bacterium | reverse complement strand
CCCGGCATATTGGTCACACAGTAGTGCACCACATCGTCCACCACATACGTCGGTGCGCTGTGCGTCGTTGGCTTTGAGGTCTCGGCACAGCCACCTTGGTCGATGGAGACATCGACAAAGACCGCGCCAGGCTGCATCTTGCCAATCATCGTACGGCTAATCACATGCGGCGTACGGGCACCCGGTATCAGTGCTGCGCCCACCACGAAGTCGGCGTGGGCCAGTGTGTCATGCATCTGTTGCTCGTGTGGCATGAGTGTTTTAACACGGCCGGCAAAGACGCCGTCAAGAAAGCGGAGGCGGTCAATATTGACATCGAAAAGGGTGACGTCCGCCCCTATCCCCACTGCAATACGGGCAGCATTCATGCCGACCATGCCGCCGCCGATAATGACCACTCTGCCGGGTTCAACGCCGGGAACACCGGCCAATAACACGCCCCGCCCACCATTTTCCTTCTCCAGACATTTGGCACCGACATGAATCGACATCCGTCCGGCGATCTCACTCATCGGGGTTAACAACGGCAGCGCACCATTATCGGCCTGGATGGTCTCGAATGCAACGGCGCTGACCTCCTGTTCGAGTAGCGCATGGGTCAGTTCGGGAACTGCCGCCAGATGCAGATAGGCATAGAGAATTTGTCCAGGGTGGAGTAGCAGCCATTCATCAGGCAGGGGTTCTTTTACTTTCATCACCATGTCACTGGCGGCAAAGACATCTTCTTGCGCACAGAGGGTTGCCCCGGCCACTTCGAATTCCACATCCTCAATGCCGCTTCCCCGTCCTGCCCCTTGTTCAATGAGTACCTGATGACCAGCACTCGTCAGCACCCGTACACCGGTAGGGACAATGGCAACACGATATTCGTCCGCTTTGGTCTCTTTGGGAACCCCGATACGCATGGTTGACCCCCGATCCTTCACGAAAACGCCGTTGGCAGAACTTCGTTTATAACAAAATCGAGCCTTCACGCTTGCTGAAATTGTACCACCCTGGGGCGGGCTTGCATAGCAAACGGGGGTGGGGATTAGGAAAGACAGAAGGATGGTGAGAACAGAGAAGGGGGCAACGGCGCTGCGTCTGGCGGGTTCAAAGCCGTTTGCCATGCTCATCGAAGTAGTACATATGGGCTGTTAGAACGTTTAGCTTGAGCGTCTGGCGGGGACGCACGGCGTGGTGCAGATCGATTTTGACGCAGAAGGTGCTCTGGCCATGACGCAGGTACACAACCTGAGTAGCATCAGATAAAGACACTTGCACCATTTCGACTTCGCCAGTCAACCCCTGCGGGTCAGCACAACTGTCCAGTTGCAGATGTTCGGGCCGTACACCAATGGTTAGAGGCGCATCATGCGGTATCCGTGGGTGCAGATGTTCGGGCCGTGGCAAGCGTATCCACGTTTTGTCCATCTTGATTCCGATGCCTTCCCCATCGCATCGTGCATGGAAGAAGTTCATCGGCGGGCTACCAAGAAAACCAGCCACAAACATATTGATAGGTTCTTGGTACAGTTCGTGGAAGGTTCCGACTTGCTCAATTTGTCCGTCTCGCATGACAGCTATGCGATGCCCCATTGCCACGGCTTCACTCTGGTCATGGGTGACGAATATCGTTGTTAAGCCGAAGTGGTCCACCAGTCTTTTGACCTCGTTACGGGTTTGCAGACGCAAGGCGGCATCAAGATTGGAAAAGGGTTCATCGAGAAGTAGCACGCGAGGGCTGTGGCTGAGACAGCGGGCTAAGGCCACCCGTTGTTTTTCCCCACCCGACAGGCTGCCGGGCATACGGCCGAGAAGTTTGTCAAACCCAAGGCCCATGACTCGTGAGGTTTCCTGTATCTTGGTATCGATAGCTGCTGCTGGCCAGCGGCGCAGTCGGAAATAAAATGCAATATTGCCGCGCACCTTAAAGTGCGGATAAAGCGCATAATTCTGAAAGACCAGACCAATGCCGCGTTGGGCTGGCGAGAGTTCATTAACGTCTTCCGCATCGAAAGTCACGCTTCCACTGTCCGGTTGTTCCAGGCCGGCGACGACACGTAACAAGGTGGACTTACCGCAACCTGTTGGGCCGACCACACTCACGGTTTGGCCACGGCGGATCCACAGGCTAGCATTGTTCAGGGCCGACAGATGGGTGTTACGGCCAGTACGAAACTGCTTGCTGATCCGCATGAGGTGAATTTCACTGCTGGTGGATGTTGATACCATACGGTCCACGCGAATACCTCGAATGTGCGTTGTTGATCCTACTTGGCACGATCGGTGTAGAGCGCTGAATACTCAAAGAATGCCTCAGCCTTCCTATATTTCAATCCCGAAACTATTGATAATGCCTTGTCTACCTTTGAGCGCTTGATGCGCGCGGTGATGCCGGCATTTCGGTAAAGGTGGGCAAATTACGCTTCCTCTAGCCAGTTCTCCACCGATAATCCTGCAATTCGTTGGAAGTGTCGAACATTTCCAGTGATAACGGCAAGGTCATGCGCTAGCGCAATTGCGGCAATACGCAGATCTGCTTCGCCCAAGGGCGTACCTTGCCGTTCTAACTGAGCCCGTATCATTCCATACTGATGTGCTGCGTCAGCGTCAAAGGGAAGGATAGGGAGGTTTGGCAAAAGGGTCTCCTCCAGTTGTGCCAAGAGGGCCTCCGTACGGGCTTCTAAACGGCAGGCAGCATAGACTAGCTCCCCTAGCGTGATGCTGGATGTGAACTGTTGTTTTACAGGCACAGAGGCCAATTTCGCGATCAAGATCGTCGATGGCGAGCGCTTCATCAAGTTGCTCAGAATATCAGTGTCCAGAAGATACATTAGTCCTCGATCTCCACAGGACGACCCATATCTTTGTCGCGCTGCGCATAAAGGTTGACAACCAGCGCATCCAGATCGGCATTCTCCACTTGGCGCCAGGCGCCCACTAGAGCCAAGGCCCCTTGGGGTCGTACAGATGTTGCCCGGTAGCGCTCGAGTTGCTTCAGATCGTCCACACTAACGAGGGCTGCAAACGGTTTACCTCTTCGCTCGATAATAATATGCTGACTGCCATAGGCCACCTCAGACAGGAGCGACGAAAACTGGGCTTTGGCTTTTGCGGCACTGATTCGCTTGGTCACGATCATTCCCCTGCATTTGACTAATTGGTCATTGTGACCTATTGTATGAAAAATTCTGATTTTGTCAATCTTGGCAAGATGGGGTCTACCATAGGAATTTAGCAGGTGACGGGTAGCACCCAACACGTTGAGGAGAGGTGCAGATGGCCCCTGAAGCCTATTTTGAGCCATCATTGTTCGGCTTCCTTGAGGAGCTACATGTAAACAACAGTCGCGAGTGGTTTCAAGCCAACAAGGCGCGCTATGAAGCAGAGGTACGTGATCCCATCCGGCGTTTCATCATCGACTTTGCGCCACGTTTGAAGAACATTAGTCCTCGATTTATTGCCGATCCACGTGGCAACGGAGGCTCGATGTTTCGCATCTACCGAGATGTGCGATTTGCAAAAGACAAGAGCCCCTACAAGACCAACGCGGGGGTACAGTTCCGCCACCAAGCGGGGCGTGATGCGCATGCGCCGGGTTTCTACTTGCATCTCGAGCCGGGGCTGGTGTTCGCGGCGGCAGGTGTATGGCACCCCGCCGGTGCCGCCCTGGGGATGATTCGAGACCGCATTGTGGAGCAGCCCAAAAAATGGCAACGTGCGATCTCGTCAAAGACCTTCCGCGCTGCCGGAAGCCTAGGCGGCGACGCGCTCAAGCGCCCACCGAATGGCTACGATGCGACGCATCCGCTGATCGAGGATTTGAAGCGCAAGGATTTCATTGCCCAGGCGCCATTCACCGTGGAACAAGCATGCGCCCCAGGGTTCATGGATGCGTTTAGCGAAACTTGTCGCGCCTTTTCGCCACTGGCCAAATTCCTCAGCACGGCGCTGCAATTGCCTTGGTAGACCAGTTTGATAAACGTCTAGCGCTGCTCTGCAAAGTTGAAACGCTAAATTGCTTTACACCTCTGGCAGGTTGGTTTAGAGTAACCCCATGTCACAGAGGACACGTCATGACGGCCATCCGAAAGGAGGGATGAGTATGTTCACCTGCACCCATATTGATCATGTCGGCATTAATACGAACGACATGGAAGCCACCTTGCTGTTTTACTGTGGTGTCCTGGGTATGAGATTGGCACGCACCGCGCGTACGCCAGATGGACGCCGGCATTACAACATCGAGATTGGCGGCGGCAATGCGTTTGCCGTGTTCGATGGTGCTGAGCTCCCGGCACAAGGTGAGCGACAACATGTGAACCACCTGGCGCTGCCGGTCGCCACACTGGAAGCGTTTGACGAAGCTTACCAGCGACTCAAGGACCATGGGGTAGACGTCACCGAGATCATCGAACGAAGTTATGGCAAGACCTTCTACTTCCACGATCCGAACGGTATCCGTTTACAAATCGAAGTGAAGACCAAGCACGACGAGGACAGTCTGCAAGGCGACCCAGACCCGGTGCCGTATGTGCGTACATTGTTGCAGCGGGCGTCGTCCTAGCGTCCAACGGGCCTGATGAGGTCAAGCGCAGGAGAACCTTGTTCGGTTCTGTATCAAAGCCTGTCGCATTGGCCGCATGATAGAGTGCTGTGCCTTCATTGTAATGGATAGCTCGTCTACTAATTTCTATACCAAACACTGACCATGGAAGCATCGACACCAGCAACGGTTCAACAATCCTCTGCCCAACCGGTGACGAGGGAAACAAGCGTCCGAGTCATGCTTATTCTAGGGATTCTAGCACTGCTTTGTTTGCTGCTGCTTGCCCTCCCAACGCCGGAAGGTTTATCGCACCAAGGCCATCGCGTCTTTGTGGTGCTGGTGCTCGCCATTGGCCTCTGGTGTACGGAAGTGCTACCCCTGGGCCTGACCGGCCTGGTGGTCGTCATGGCCCTGGTCACGTCGGGGGCGGTGTCTGATTTTCGCCAGGCGCTGATTGGTTTTTCCCAACCTGTTGCCTACTTCCTGATTGGGGTACTAACGATTGGCCTGGCCGTGTTACGCAGTGGTCTGGCCGAACGCGTAGCACTTTTTTTCCTGCGCCAGTGCGGCGGCCGAGCACGAGCCCTCTATCTGCACCTGCTATTGAGTTTCCCCCTGCTGACGCTGATTCTTCCATCGGCGACAACCCGCACCGGGATCTTAATCCACGTTTATGATCAGGCCTTGAATTTAGGCCAGGTACCACGTGGCGCGCCTCTGGCGCGAGCCATCATGCTGGCGCTCAACTCGATCAACCGTCTCGCCTCTACTGTGCTGCTGACCGGCGGCATTACGCCGATTCTATCCGCTTCCTTGATCGGAGATATTGGCTGGAGCCGCTGGTTCGTCCTGATGAGTGTGCCTTATGGGATACTGCTCGCCATCAGCGCAGGCTTAATCTATCTGCTTTACCGCCGTGGGTTTACCATATCGCTGGCTGAACGCCCATTGCACACACCACAACCCTTCACCGGGGTTGAAATTCGCACCATATTGATTATTGCAGGCACTTCGCTACTCTGGCTAACCGACGGCCTACATCACTGGCACCCAGCCCTACCGGCGTTATTGGCTTGGGTCTGTCTGCTGGCGCCCGGTATTGGCGTGCTCACCTGGCGTGAGTTTGAGCAGTCGTTCAGCTGGGCGAGTTTCTTTGTTCTCGCTTCCTCTCTGTCACTAGCCACTGCCCTGATCGACAGCGGCGCCGGACAATGGCTCGCCAACTTGTTGCTCAACAGCATGCCAAGCCTGCAACATCATCCGCTCCTGGTGGTACTGGTGCTGTTACTGGCAGCCGCTCCGGTGCGCTTGCTAATTCCCAACATTACCGGCTTCCTCGCCACTGCGATTCCCATTGCCATGTCGATCGGTACGACCACTGGCACGAATCCGATGATTTGTGGCCTCGCCGTGATGATCGCCGGCGACGCCGTTCTCTACTATCCGGCCCAGAGCGCATCCTCGTTGGTGGTCTATGAACGTGGTCACCTCAGTGCGATGGAAATCTTTCGCTTCGGTGTGTGGATGACACTAGTGGCGTTTCTGGTTGTATTGTTTATTGCTTTGCCGTATTGGGCCCTGCTTGGCGAACCCTTACGGGTACAGTAAGGCCTAGGCATCAATCAGCTTGTTCGTTTCTTGAGTTGAACTAAACCCCTGCGCGCCCATGCAGGGGTTTTATAGTGCCTTGTCAATGGATGCGGAAGGCATGGTGTTGCCAGCCGCACGAAGATTAAGCATGGCCGTAGAATCCGTAATTTCTCCATTGCCGACACAAAGAAAAGCTATTCTGGGCCATCCTGCGGCGTCAAATCGGACTATCTGACTGCTGCTGCGTTGCGGACTCTAGTCAGCTACGATATCCGTTCTCGGATCATCAACGAGCTTATGTTCCGTTGGCTTCGGAGTTGCGGTCATCACTTTAACGCCGGTCTCGGATTCGAACCGATGCCAACAGCCCTTGGGAACGATGACCAACATACCTGCCGACAGCTCAAGTGATTGCATAACATCATCCACGATGATGTCAAATCTTGTTGCCCCCTCGAGAATCTGCACGATCTCGTCACCCTTTGGATGCCGCTCCCATCCGCTACTGCCACTGAAGTGCGCGGCGAAGATGCCACCATCGCGATAGTCGGAGAGCTTGGCAAACGATTTTTGCGACTCTTCATCAGTCGGATGGCCGTACCGATCTTTAAGCATCACGAGTCCTTCGAGGTCGTGGGTTAAATCAATGGCATTAATCATGCTTGCTCCCTTTCCGCTCTAACTGCGCCAATCTTACTTGGTGCCTATTTTATGTCTCTAATACCTTCACATACTTGTGCGTGGTAGCGTATGCAATCCTGAGTTCCTTGGCGATCTTATTGCTTGATAAGCCATCTTGCCGCAACACTGCAATTCGCGCTTGAGCCTCAGCGGCAATCGCCGGACACCAGGTCTGCTTTCCCTGTGTCTTCGCATGTTCCATTCCTGCTCTCGTACGTTCAGCAATTAAGGCATTCTAGCCCCATCGTTTGCCGCACACAAGTGGCTGTTATCGGTGCGCCTCGCTCAACAATTCGGTCAAGTAGTGCAACGGCATCACGCCGGCTAATGTCCTGAGCCTTACGACTGCCCCAGTACGGCAAAACGTCGCGCTTAAATACCTGGACATCGGTTCGCCAGCTACGCTTGTTTATTTTTGCATAGCGTTCAATATACTGGTCAACCATGTCAGCAACTGTTGGGGCTGGTTTTAGCTGTTGCTTGGCCTCAACAGGATCACCTCCATCAGCAACCACGTGTCTTGCCGCAGAAGCTTTTTGGCGAGCATCGGCTAGGCTTAGGTCCGGATACCTTCCCAGTGTTAAGCGGTGAAGGCGCCCTGCTGTACGATACATAATAAACCGGCTTTTGGGCCCATGACTTGAGACTCGTAATCCGAGATTCGGGGGCTTGGCATCGAAATAATCCGCTTGACCTTTCTTAGGCGGCTTCACACCGCCAACCCATCAAGCTGTAAAGTTTGCTTTTGGCATGGAGAACACCTTTGGAGAGAGCCAGTAGGTAACCTATAGATAACATTTCACTGAAACAATATGGTGTATTGTGAAATTGATTGAAGCAGATATAGTACAAGAAGTAAAGGGATGAAGGGAAAGACGAATTTCTCGGGGTTCCGGAATAGTTCAGGCCAATATCATATGATATGATGTTGATTCGAGACATTCCGACGGGCTTATCATGACTATGCCAGCAATATTCCCGACGAACTCAATACCGCCTGCGGCTTATTGAATCTGCCAGACCGCACTGGCGTCGCCGCAATCG
>JAPULM010000295.1 GCA_027294925.1 bacterium | reverse complement strand
TCAGGATCTTGCGCAGCACTGGATACGTCACCAGATGATCGTCCCATAAGCGTGGTTGGGTGTCTTCACGCAGGTCGACCGGCTTGCCATCGCCAATCCACACAAAGATTACCTGCTTGACCTCGGCCGTCGGGTACGCGTTGAGCCGCACTTTGCCAGGCAGCGCACTGTCAGCCTCGGTCAGGATTTGTACCAAACGACCGTCGCGCCAGTCATAGGTGAAGCCGTGGTACCAGCAGGTCAGGGTGTGTTTGGTATAACATTCGGGGCGGGCTGAAAACGGCACGCCGCGGTGTAGACAGCGGTCTTCGATGCAGTAGACTTTGCCGTCGATGCGTTTGAAAAAGAGCCGTTCGCCAAGCAGGGTGAGCGGCTGCATCTCGCCCTCGGGCAATTCATGTGAGAATAACGCCGGATACCAGTAATTGCGCAAGCCGAGTTCGGCGTCCAAATATCGTTGCCAGGGTTTTTCTTGCTGACCTTGCTCAACTTCGCGCGCCAACTGATCTGAGGGAGAGAGCTGGCGGTCCATGTACGCCTCCTTTGTACTCAAGCGTTCCGGTTGTGGTTACGACACAAGTCCCACCTCCGTCCGGCTGCGGGTACAGGTGTCAATGACGGCATAGATAATCGCCTGCGTTACCTTGGCTAGGTCCGGGATATGACTTACTCCCAGGCCGCCAAAGCCCTGCCACTCGGGCGGTACGGTGGGTGCAGGAGGATAGCCGATGCGGATGCTTGGAATGCCAAGGTTGCGCAGTGCCGAAGCATCTGTTTGTCCACTGCTGTTCAAGATGGGTTGATGGGTTCTACCTTCGACGAATTCCCAGCCTCGCATGGCGGATTGCACGATCCAGGTGTCCGGGTCGGTGTAGGAACCGGGATAGGCCGCGGTCATTTCCCAATCGACCTGTAAATCCGAATATTGCTTGCAGATGGCTTCAATGGCCGTGGCAAACTGCGCTTTAACCTCTGCCGGTGAGGTGCGCGGGTTACAGCGCAGGTCAAGGTAGATTTCCGTCGCAGCGGACGAAAATGCTGGTTTGTGCGGCCAGCCACCCCGTACCGCGGCGATGGCACCCTGTGGGGAACACAGCCCGGAGGTGTTCTGTGCCTGGTAAGTGGGTAGCCATTCTTCTAGTGCCAGGATAAATTTTGCGGCATGTACAATGGCATTGCGAAAGCCGGGGAAACTTCGCGTCATGCCGGCATAGCCCATCTGACCCCGCACGGTAACTTTAAACCAGCACAGGCCAACTTCCTCCCATGCTACCGCCCAGCCGGGTTTACAGATGATGCCGAAATCGGCGGTGACGCCATGATTGATCATATAGGTGACACCGCTACTCAGACCGTGATATTGGCGTGTCTCGCCGGACGGTTGAGCGGTTGGCATGCCGCCGCTGGCAAAGGCCAGCGTCACATCGCCTTTGAGGGGTACAGCGGCTGTTAGCAGGCAATGAACCGCTTCGCTTAGAATGGTGACCATGCCTTTAGGGTTGGCAGCGCCGAGGCCAATGACGTCACCATTATCTGCCACATAGGCATCAGGTCGCATGTCAGGACGCAACACCGGTCCCACCCAGGGTATATCTTCGGCGGGATCGGCCTGCAGGTGGGTGTCGATTGGCGCATATAACAGCGCTGAAGGTCCGCCGCCACTGCCGTGTAGGCGGCCAATCGCATTGCCGGATTGTCGGTCAATGGGCTGGTAGGTCGCGTCCAGGCCAATGTCTCGCATATGACGGAATAGCCACTCGCTGACTGCGCGCTCTTCACCGGTCGGGCTGTGGATGCCGGCAATCGTCCGGTTGAACTCGCGCATACGGTCTGCATTGATCAGTGCAACAGCGCTTTCTAACCATTGTTGTTGGTCAATGGAAAGGGGTACCTTTTTTACCGTGATATCTGTGCGCGTGTCGGCCTTGGTTGCCATGTGAACCTCTGATTGTCGTTAACGCCGCCAACGAGGCTGGACACAACGTGACATTGTGGTGACCTTTAGCCATTCTAACCTTACTCCGTTGTGGGGCATGTGTCTATCATATCTCTGTTGCAATACCGTTTGTCCCGTGTCCACGCCTGGCATCGAGCTGTCACCTCGGAGCCCCGTCGAACCGTTTGACAACAAGGGGAGCAGAACGTAGTATAGCTGACGTCAAAGATGGGATCCCCGGGGCAGTCATGCGAGGCACGCTGCTATCCAGGGGAACCTTGACAAGGGGATGGATATGGCCGATGAGACGCGATGACGCTTTGCCGAAACTCGCCTCAATTCAAAAGTGGCCATGCATGGATGCAAGGGCAGGGGTGAGGGTTATATTGACGTTGGCGATTGATAGGAGCCAGAACGATGCGCTTTGGAATCAACCTGGGTGGTGGTCATTTGCCTGAAGCGTCTCGCCAGCAAGCCCTGGAGGGACAACTGGAAAAGTCGCGTCTGGCTAAGCAGTACGGTTATCATGCCTTGTGGTCAGGCGCAGCCTATCTCAACAACGATTTTCATCCCATGTTGTTATTGGCGCGAGTGGCGGCAGAGGCGCCCGGGCTAGAGCTCGGCATGGTGGCGCTGCTGCCGTTGTATCACCCGGTAGAAGCTGCCGAGCAAATTGCCACATTGGACGTCATCAGTGGCGGCAAATTTATACTGGCGCCGGCCCTAGGATGGCGTGATTTCCAATTTAATGCCTTTGGCGTGCCCAAAGCGGAGCGTCTACCTCGCTTTCGGGAAGTTCTCGATGTTATGAAGCAGTTCTGGACCCAGGCGCGCGTCACCCATCACGGGCGCTTCTTCCACATGGTAGACGTGCCTGGCGCTGGTGGTACGTTGCAGCAGCCGTTTCCGAAAATTTATATTGCTGCCAACCAAGACCAGGGAGTGGTGCGGGCCGCTCAAGAGGCCGACGGCTGGCTGGTCAGTTCGCGATCGACCTTGCCGACGATAGGCCGGCAGGCAGCGCTCTACCGGAACGCTGTCAGAGACGAAGGGAAGCCTGGTTTCATCTCCGCCTGGCGAGAAATGTTTGTGGCCGAAACCCGGCAGCAGGCAATCGATATTGTCCGGCCGCATGTGGAACGGCTATACCAGCACCGGGCCGCCCTAGGGCATGGCGATGATTTACCGGAAGCCGACCGCATCGATGTGTCCTTCGAGCAGGTGCTGGAAGACCGGTTTATCATCGGCAGTCCGCAGGATTGTATTGAGGAAATCAAGAAATATCAGGCATTGGGAATTGAGGAATTGGTTTTACGCTGCCAATGGCCGGGTATGCCGAAGGCGGAGGCCTGCCGAGCCGTCGCGTTGTTTGGAGAGGCTGTATTACCGCATTTTACCTGAGATCAACATAAAGTATTGCAGTAGGGGGAATGTTATGGGTGTTACGTTAGACCACACGATTATTCCGGCATATGATAGGCAGGAGACGGCGCGCTTCTACACGACGATCTTGGGATTGCAGGATGAAGGCATTACAGGTCCATTCGCCATTGTACGGGTCAACGAGGATCTGACCTTGGATTTCATCGAAGCCGATCCCAAGCCGGGACGGCACTACGCGTTTGCCATGTCCTCAGAGGAGTTCGACGCCGCCTTTCAGCGCATTCAAGCGGCTGGAATTTCCTATGGCAGCGAGCCGCACCAGGCGGAAAATATGCAGGGGCCGGGAATGACGCACGGTGCCCACGGCCTGGGCAAAGCCGTCTATTTCCATGATCCCAGTGGTCATCTATTAGAGATTAAAACCTATCACTGATTGTTAATGGCACGCCCTTTTTTCTCACGCAGGTTGTCCACAATGTCGTCGCGAATGTTGGCCCGTCGCGTCTGGGCGACATGCGTGGCATGCGGGTTTCCTGAACGTTTAATGAATGCGGGATAGATTTAAATTTGTCCTCATTCATCTTTAAATTTGCTTACTTGTTGTAGTAGGCGTCAGTGGCTCGTTTGAGACCGGCAATCCGATTCTTTTGTAGGGCTTCTTTGCGTTCGCTAGCCCACTGGCTCGATACTTCAATACCCGCCAAGCTTCCCTGGAAGCGGGGCATGACATAACGGGCAAGTAATTCGTAGCTGTGCAGAATTTTTTCCCGTGTCGCCCAGTCGTCTACCCGCACCATGAAGCCGCCAAAGCCGCCGCTCATCTCTTGCAAGCGCTCAATGGTGGCAATACAGTCATCCGGCGTCCCGATAATCCACTGGTTGTGTTCGATCATGAAATCGACCACTTGCTCTGCCGGAATGTCAGGCACCGGGTGTCCCAGCGTAGCGCCGAAATACTCCTTGGTCTCGCGTCCGGCGGCGAGGCGTACGTTCTCAATCGCCTCCTTGCGGCTTTCCGCCAGATGAACGGAAACGACCAGACTCCAGTCTTCCCGGCGTAGGGTTTTGCCATGTTTTTCCGCCGTTTCTTCCCCGATGGCCCATAGTTCTTTTAGACTGGTTTGCCGTACCGTATCGCGGGGAATACTCAGGGACAGCACTCCGGCGCCGTGCTTGGCCGCCACCTGGACGCCGGCCGGCGATTGGACCGAGGCCACTGCAATCGGTATGGATGGCTGCTGATAGGGACGCAGCTGGAGGACGGCTTCGTTGAGTTCGAACCAATCACTCTTGACGGTGAGGGGAACCGTGCTTTCAAATAGTCGGACGATAACGTCTAACGATTCGTCCATCATTTCGCGTTGCCGCTCGGGGTTGATGCCGAGCATCAGTGCATCGGAGGCCAGTGCACCTGGTCCGACGCCAAGAATAACCCGGCCGCGGGTCAAGTGATCCAGTAATACCATACGGTTGGCGACCATATATGGATGGTGGTAGGGTAGGCTGATGACGCCACTACCGAGCCGGATGTGTTGGGTGCGTCCGGCGGCGGTGGCCATAAAGATTTCCGGCGAGCAGATGGTTTCCCAGCCGGCACTGTGATGCTCACCGATATAGGCTTCGTCGAAACCCAGCGTGTCGAGCCACTGGATCAGTTCCAGATCGCGTTCTAGAGCCAGGGTCGGATTCTCGCCTGGGCGATGGAAAGGCGCCATAAATACGCCGAATTTCATTCTGTTTGGTGCGGTCATTGTAGGATCCTCCATTCATGCACGGTGTGCGGGGTCGACATTTTTCATCTACTTGAAGCACCGGTTTCCCATCTCGTTTGACTCGGGCAAGGTGCGATGCTGCTCGGGTTGGTTACCGAAACATGTACCATTCTAACATGCACCGATTCTTTCATCTATGCAATCAAGCTTTCAGCTTGTGGCCAGGTTCGGTATACTGTTGCCTATTCCGAGGTTTCCAGAAGCCCACAGGCGAGCCGTAAGGAGAGACGTATGCTTACCACACCATCCGCAACCGATTATGATGCACTGGTCAAAGAAGACCGGGTGCACGGCGATGTCTATTTACGACAAGATATTTTCGATGCAGAGATGGCCAAAATTTTTCACCAGGGCTGGGTGTATGTGGGACATGCCGGCGAAATTCCGCACGCCGGGGATTATCGTCTCAGCCAGATCGGCCAGCAATCGGTCATCATGACGCGAGATGAAGAGGGCGTGATTCATCTCCTGATGAATCGCTGCACCCACCGCGCCAATGCGGTGTGCCAGTCGGCGCGTGGCAACGCGCACGTGTTTCGCTGCTGGTATCATGGTTGGACGTTTCGCAACACTGGCGAACTCATTGGCGTCACCTATGCCAGTCGTTATGACGACAATTTTCGCAAAGCTGATTTCGGACTGCGGCGCGTACCCCGCATGGGTAACTACCGCGGCTTTATCTTTGCCAGTCTAAGCCCGCAGGGTATCGACTTCGACGCCTATCTTGGCGATGCGGTAAAGGCGCAGCTCGATCTATTCACCGATCTGTCACCGGAAGGCGAACTCGATGTGCGGGCCGGTACGCATAAATACGGCTACCACGCGAATTGGAAATTTCAGTATGAAAACGCGATGGATGGCTACCATCCGAATTTTACCCATCGCACTATTATTGATGCGGTGAGCCGACGGGCCGGGCAGCGCATCATGTTGTACACCGATGAATCTTCCGGATTGAGTCGTGACTTCGGGCATGGACACTCGATGCTGGACCGGCGGCCGTATAGCCG
>JAPULM010000294.1 GCA_027294925.1 bacterium | reverse complement strand
AAATACGTGGACCTAAGCTGGCAAGATCTTGCGTCTCTACAACAGGTACAAACACGGTCGATCCAACAACGTCAACATAAGGTCACGGTGCATGATTTCGTTGACTTACAAGCCTGGCAAAGCCAAGGCACGTTCCGCTCGCTCTTGCCTCGCATCCTGAAAGGCCAGGACATTGCAGCCGTCGTCGACCATTTTGTTAGCGCACACCGAGGCGGCAAAGCGAACATTCTGGCCATGGGTGCCCACCTCATCAAGTGCGGCTTGAGTCCGTTGTTGATCGATATGATGCAGCGTGGTTGGATCAGCGCGCTGGTGATGAATGGGGCCGGGATCATTCATGACCTGGAGATTGCGTTGATTGGCGAAACCTCGGAAGACGTCGCCGACCATCTCGATGACGGCACCTTTGGCATGGTGCATGAAACCCCACGGCTGATTAACGATGCGCTGAGAGCCTACAGTGGTACGCAAGTCGGGTTGGGAACTGCAATCGGGCGTGCCCTGGTGAGCGGCGACTACCCGTATAAAGCCCAGAGCTTGCTTGCCATGGCATATACCTATGACATTCCGGTGACGGTTCACGTGGCGATTGGCGCTGACACCATCCACATGCATCCTTCTACCAATGCGGCGTTACTAGGGCAGGCAAGCTATACGGATTTCCAGCGTTTAACGCTATTACTAAAAGCGTTGCACGGTGGTGGCTGTTATTGGAACATTGGCTCTGCTGTCCTATTACCTGAGGTTTTTCTAAAAGCGCTCACTTTGTGCCGTAACACCGGCCATCAAGTGGCGCACTTTTTCACCTTGAATCTCGATATGCAGCAGCACTATCGCCCGGCCTATAATGTTGTCAATCGCCCAACCCAAGGCAGCGGCCGTGGGTACACCTTGACTGGGCACCACGAAATCATGTTACCCTTGCTGTATATGATGATCTTGGAAGCCCTGGCTGAATAACCCTGAAAAGCAGCTTATGAACACCTACCGCCGCCTGCTCACCTATGTGCGCCCGTATCGTTCTCGACTTCTGCTATCGATCGTTTGCGGCCTTCTGGTGTCCGCCACCACGACCTTGTCCGCCTTGTTGGTAAAGCCGCTTCTCGATGATATTTTCGTGGCGCGCAACACCACCAAGCTTTATCTGTTTCCGCTCATCATTATCGTGCTCTACGCATCGCGAGGTTTGTTGCATTACGGCCATTCCTACCTCATACGTTCGATTGGCCAGCGTGTCATTCGAGACATCCGCAATCAGCTCTTCACACATCTCCTGCAGATGCCTTTATCTTACTTTCATCGTCACCATACCGGCGCTCTGATGTCACGCCTGACCAATGACATCACGTTTATGCAACGCGCCGTCAGCGGTTCCATCAATGATGTGCTGAAGCAAGGTCTGACCATGCTCGGCTTGATTGGCGTCGCCTTCTACCGCGATTGGTTTCTCGCCTCATTTGCTGTCCTCGTGCTACCGCTGGCGGCTATCCCGATTGTGATTCTCGGACGCAAACTGCGCCGTTTGAGTCGGCATGCGCAAGCCACAATGGCAACCCTGAGCACCCTGATTGAGGAAGTGTTGAGCGGCATCAAGGTGGTCAAAGCTTTTGGTCGTGAGACTTATGAACAGAAGCGCTTTCAACAGGGTAACGCAGACTTTTATGGGGTCACCATGCGCTCGGTACAGACCGAAGAAATGAGTTCTCCGGTGATGGAACTGCTTGCTGCCATTGGCGTAGCGCTTGTCATGTTTTATGGTGGCCGGCAGGTCATTCAGGGCGTATCAACCCCTGGCACGTTCTTTTCCTTTTTAACCGCCGTGCTGTGGCTTTACGAACCCATGCGCAAATTGAGCCGCGTCAATAGCACCTTACAAGGGGCGCTGGCCGCTGCCGACCGGGTATTTGCCGTGCTCGACCAAGAGGGAGAACTCGCCATCGCGGCCGGCCAACCTAAGCTGGCGCCAATCCAACAGCACCTGGTTATACGTGACGTTTCAATGCGCTATGCATCAAATACCCCCTTTGTACTACAAAACATTAACCTAGAGGTCGAAGCTGGTGAAGTCGTGGCCCTGGTGGGTTTCAGCGGCGCCGGGAAAACCTCCCTGGTTGACCTCCTGCCCCGCTTTTATGACCCGGATGGTGGCGCTATTATGATTGACGGCGTCGATATACGGCAGGTGTCGCTGGCCTCCTTACGCGCCCAGATCGGGTTGGTCTCGCAAGACATTGTCTTGTTTGATGATACGTTGCGCCAGAATATCTTGTACGGTAATCCGCAGGCGACAGAGGCGCAGATCATGCAGGCAGCCCAGGCGGCCTATGCGCACGATTTCATTGGTCGTACCCGGCTCGGCTATGATACGGTCATCGGCGAACGCGGGGTCAGGTTGTCCGGCGGCGAAAAACAGCGCATTGCTATTGCCCGCGCCCTGCTGAAAAATGCGCCAATCTTGATCCTCGACGAAGCCACCTCCTCACTTGACAGTGAGTCCGAACAGATGGTGCAATACGCCTTGGGTAATCTCATGAAAGATCGTACGACCTTCGTTATTGCACATCGCCTGTCTACCGTACGTCATGCTGATAAAATTGTTGTCCTGCATCAGGGCAGGGTGGTCGAAAGCGGACACCATAGCGAGCTTCTGGCGCAAGGTGGTATGTATAGTCGCTTGTATGATCTACAGTTCAAAGGACAAGAAACAGATCCACAGCGCCCATCAGGTCATCTATAAAAGGGAGCACCGATATGCCGGAGGACAAAACGGCCTACTTCGTCCACCCAAGCAGCTATGTTGATGAAGGTGCCAGGGTGGGGGAAGGCACCAACATCTGGCATTTTTCGCATGTTATGTCAGGCGCCAAAATCGGCAAAAACTGCTCATTAGGCCAAAATGTCAATATCGGCTCCGACGTCAGCATTGGCAACAACGTTAAAATCCAGAACAATGTATCGGTCTATGATCGCGTCATTCTGGAAGATGACGTATTCTGTGGTCCTAGCATGGTGTTCACCAATGTGGTCAATCCGCGTAGTCACGTCTCACGCAAAGACGAATTTCGTAAGACTGTGGTGCAACAAGGCGCCAGTATTGGGGCCAACGCCACGGTGATATGCGGACATACCATTGGCAGATACGCCTTCATTGGGGCGGCTGCAGTGGTCACGCGAGATGTGCCTGACTATGCGTTAATGTATGGCAATCCGGCCCGGCAACATGGCTGGTCCTGTCAATGTGGGGTGAAGCTGGAACTGCAAGGTTACGAAGCGTCGTGCAGATCATGCGAGGCTCAGTATGCGCTGCTTGATGGTTTACTTCGTCAAGTAACATAGGTCTCGGGGAAGCTTGGCCGAAGCACAGCGTGCTGGTCTACGAAAGGAATGTCGCCTGAGCGGTTTATTCAGATATTGCTGCTTGTCTGTTCCGATGTACACAATTAGCCCTGCCATAACTCGGCAAACGCCTCCAGTGCGTTGACAAAACAATCGAGCGGCGCCTGTGCCACGCCTGCGCCAATCTGACCAATGCCGGCCTGACGATGTGCAATACCCGTATTAATCCAGGGAACGATACCGGTTTCGATCACCTGGCGAATGTCGATACCGGTCGGAACGCCTTGCCCATCCATGCTGGGTAGCAACAGATGTGGGCTGTGGCCCAGGGTGATTTCTTCCATTTCTTCCGTGTAGCGGCGGGCCTGAGAAAGCCCACCGACCCCCACGAATTGTGCCACTGCAGGCGATGCCGCCATGGCAAAGGCGCCGAGACCCAGCGTTTCAATGATGGCCGAGTCACCGATATCCGGATTGGCGTCTGCCGCGCTGAAACCCGGAAAATACAGCCCCCTGGGCATTAACACCGGGGCTGTAAACCAACGCTCGCCCAGCCCACTGACCCGTATGCCGAAGGTTGTGCCATTGCGCGCCATGGCAGTGACCAGGGTGCATGCCGGGATATGGCTGGCGGCATCCATGCTGACTTTTGCAGCAGCCATCGCAAGGTTGAGAAAAAACTGATCATTGCCGGTGAGATAATCGGTCAGGCTCGCCAGGCGCTCAGCGTCGTCGATCACGCGCACAACATGCGGCAGCAGGGTACGGGCAAACAAAGAGGTAGCGGCAACATTACGCTGATGCATCTCGTCGCCCATCAGCAAGGCTTGCGCCATGAGAACGCGCAAATCGACGCCGTCAGCACGTTGTACAGCAGCATCAAGCGCTGGCCCGACGATGGCTTGCAACCCGTGCAGGCGCTCAATGACACTGGCATCGTTGGCGCCAAAGCGCAACACTTTTCCCAGGCCTTCGTTCAAGGTGGTGTAGGCCCGATTGCCATATGCACGGTTTTCGACCACCATCAACGGCATGCTCTGGGTAATCAGGCCGGTCATGGGTCCAACCGCGCCGGCGCTGTGACAGGGTCGAAAGGTAATCTTACCGGCCTCGATCAACGACAACCCGGCCTGTTCGTCGGCCGCCCACCCTTCGTACTGTAATACCCCCAGGACGGCGCCACGTAACGGTCCACACATGGCCTGCCAGTCCAGCGGGGGACCTGCATGCAGGATCGTATGGGTGTCAAGTTCCGGCATCACCTCAGCAGCTGGGCGTATGCCGGTGAGAAACGGGCGTGAGGCAAAAATCCGTTCAAGGGCCTGTTCATTTGCCGCATCAATAGGTGAAGTTGTGCTTGACACCATCAATTCTCCTGTCGCACAGATTATCGCAGTCGTTCCAACATCTCAGCCAGACGTCTATCGCCCGCAGCAGGCGGCCGCCAGTCAACATGTAGCACCGGCACGCCAGATGTCTCGAGTTGCGTGGCGAATTGTTCTAGGCCAAGGTTAATCACCTTTGGCCCATCTGCCAGTAAGGCCGGCAAATGAGAGGGAATATCAGGCGTGGCGTTGTCAAGCGGTGGCGTGCTAGACGCTACGTTATCAGTAGCGACCACGGCCGTTGTGTGCATCGCCTGCCAGGGGATACCGAGGATGGCGGCGGCTAGCCGTGCAGCCTGGGCGTTACTCTCGGCAATTAAAAATCCTTGCTCCTGTAGCACCTGACACTGATAGGCCATATCTTGCGGATCGTCCGCCGTGCCACATAGCGTGGCAATGCCAATGGCCTGCCGTTGGTGTCTCGACAAATGTTGCCTGAATTCCTGCCACGCTGCGGCGAGCGTTACCCCGGGTGCCGCGTGACTTCCCCAACCCAACATGACATCACACAGCACCACCGCCACACTGGGTTGCTCAACCAGCGCCAACAGTTGCTGATCACGCACTTGGGGATCAATCATCGGGTGCGGCCGGCCCCTGGTAAACATTTCGGCGCCAAGATCGAGGATGACGTTTTGCTTCGAGTCGCCGACCTGGTAGGTATTATCCAGGTTAGAACGAACGGATAAGCCGAAGTGTCGCAAGAGCCATAGGGCTTCGGTGGCCAGGGTGCCGCCGCAATACAACCCCACCAGGCTGTGTTGACCCGCCTGCAAGTTGGCTCGCGCTGCTGCAATCTGCCTTCGCCAATGAGTTGTTGGCAGTGTTTGTGCAGAGCATAGCGACGCACCGTTGGCGAGTTGTGTGGCCGTCAGGGCAGCCGCCTCAAGTGTTGAAACGCAGTACAAACCGTCTACCGAGGCGAATGGCTCAGCCCATCCAATCAGAGCCAGCACACAAGGCTTACCGGTCGCTTTCGCCTCCTTGGCCAGGCAGTGTGCAACCGCCGTATCGGGTGGTTTTGAAATGAGTACGATAACCTGCGTGTGTTGATCGTGGGCGAGGGCTTGCAGCGCTGCCCGCATGCTAGGAGCGCCAAGCTGATGGTGTAAATCCCGCCCCCCCACGCCAATGGCGTGCGATACCCCGATACCCCGTTGCGCCAGCAGACAAGCCACTTGTTGCAAGCCGGTACCGGAGGCTGAGATGAGGCCGACCGGACCTGTTTTGAGCTGATTGGCAAAGCCCAGTGGTGCCCCCTGCAGGATCGCCGTGCCGCAG
>JAPULM010000293.1 GCA_027294925.1 bacterium | reverse complement strand
GATGATGTTCAGTTCATGCCCACCGGCGAATCACCGCTGAAATATCATGACACGTTTCAGAACGTCGCATGCCCCAAATGCGGCACTGACGCCAAGCGGGAAACCGATACCATGGACACGTTTATGTGCTCCAGTTGGTATCAGTATGCCTATACCAATCCGACCTGGAAGGCGAACGACGTCCTGCATGCCGACGACACCCCTTTTGACCCACAGGAGGGTGCCTATTGGTTACCGGTGAATCTGTACACGGGCGGCATTGAGCATGCCACCATGCATCTTCTGTATACCCGCTTTTTTACCAAAGCCATGCGGGATATGGGTGTAACGAAGGATCATGAGCCGATGCTGCAGCTCTACAATCAGGGCGTCATCCTGGGCGAAGATCGCGAGAAGATGAGCAAAAGCCGTGGCAATGTTATTGCCCCGGATGATCTGGTGCAGAGGCATGGCGCCGATACGGTGCGCGGCTATTTGATGTTTGGTTTCCGCTGGCATCAGGGCGGCCCTTGGGATTCGGCAGGGATTCTGGGGGTTCAACGCTTTCTAGAGCGCGCCTGGGAGCTGGTCACCATGCCAGCCACAGCCACCGGGCAGCCAAGCGAGACGCAGGTTGGTGAATTACTGCGCAAACAGCATCAGACCATCCGTCGTGTTAGCCGAGATCTGGAAGCTTTTGGTTTTAACACCATGGTCGCCGCGCTGATGGAATATAACAATTACCTGGGGCAAGCCAAGACAACACCTGTGGTGACGGATGCGGCCTGGCAGACGGCCATGCGCACGCTTATTCTCCTCATGGCGCCCGGCTTTCCCCATCTGGCCGAAGAATTATGGGAAGTATTTGGCGGCGCCTATAGTGTACATACACAAACCTGGCCAAGTTGGGACGACGATCTGGCAGCGGAAGAATTGCTCACCATCGTGGTGCAGGTAAACGGTAGACTACGCGATAAATTCGAAGCGCCCGCCGACATCACGGAAACAGCTGCCAAAGCCCAGGCGCTGGCGCTTGAAGGCGCCCAGCGGCACATGAATGGCAAGCAACCGGCCAGAGTGATCTATGTGCCGGGACGCCTCGTCAACATCGTCGTTAAATAATGTGATTTACCCATGCAAGTTGGCGACCTCGGTGAATTTGCTCTCATTTCGCGTCTTCATGCTCGCCTCCAAATGCCGTCAGGCGACCACGTTGTGCACGGCATTGGAGATGACTGCGCGGTGCTGCGGCCAGCGGCCGACATGGAACTCCTACTCACCACAGACAGCCAGGAAGAAGGCGTACACTTCCGCCGTGATTGGTCGTCGCCGGAAGATATTGGCTGGCGTTGTTTGGCCGTCAATGTCAGCGACATTGCCGCCATGGGTGGCCAGCCACTCGGCGCCATCGTGGCGTTGTTGCTTCCCCCGACGCTCGACGTGGCGTTTATAGAAGCTTTGTATGACGGCATGCAAGCAATGGCGGCAGCATACGGCTGTCCGGTGATTGGCGGTAACATTAGCCAACGTACAGATACCCTGTCCATTACCATTACCGTGCTGGGCGAAGCGCCCCTCGCCCAAAGCGTCTATCGAAGCGGTGCTCAAGTAGGAGATGAGATATGGGTTACCGGCGATCTTGGCGGCGCCAAGGCGGGGTTAGAAGTTCTGCTTGCCCCAGAGGTACAGATAAGCTCACCAACGAACGATGTGTTAGCACGCTATCGCCGACCACAACCCCGTTTACAAGAGGCGCAATATTTACGCCATCATGCTGTACTCCACAGCCTGCTTGATATTAGCGACGGCTTATCAAGCGATCTGCGTCATATCTGCGAGGCCAGTGGGGTTGGCGCCCAGCTTAATGCCTCGCAGATTCCCATCGCGCCGCAGACGCAGCAGGTTGCGGCACTGCAGGGCGCCGCTGCACTCGACTATGCCCTGCACGGCGGAGAAGATTTTGAACTCTGCCTGACGGCCCCTCCAGATCAGATCGTGCCGCTGCAAGACACCTTTGAGCAACAATTCGGTTGTCCGCTGGTGCGAGTAGGCATCATCCGAACCGGAAGCGGCGTCACCTTAGCGCATCCGGATGGTACGCAGTACCCTTTACCTGTCGGGGGATACGATCATTTTCGGCAGGCCTAAAGGTACTAACGCACTACCGGTTACGCCTCGGCCGAAAAATACACATCTAACGCCCCGGGACCCTTTTGCGCTGCTTCCTCTACCATTGCCGTGGTCAGCGAAATCGGTCGTATGATGGGACGCCCCTCAGCCCGGGCGCGAACCGCCTGGGCAGTAATCCCCCACATGCGGCTAATACAAAACAGAACCGTATAGAAGCTTCGCTCCTTGAAACCCAAAGCGCTCAACACAGCTCCAGAGCCAAAATCGATGTTCTGATGCGGATTGGCGATCTTAGGTCGCTTAGCAAGCACATCCGGGGCCACCTTGGCGACCAACTGCATGCAACGAATAATATCACTGCGCGCAGCGACCGCCGGAATCGTCGCCAGATAATTCGTCAACACAACAAAGCGGCTATCGATGTCCCGCAACTGCGCATGACCAAAGCCCGATAGTACACCGCCTTCTTCCAAGATATGGTCAATATGACGAGCTGCTTCATCCGCAGTCGGTACGCCGTCAAAATGCGCTATCATTTTCTCGATGAAAATGAGCGACTCTTGATTCGCCATACCATGGCGAGGCCCGCTCAGCGCACCGTAGGCAGCAGTCAATGTCGTCGCCAAGGTGGCTAAAGTCGAATTCACAATGGCGCCGGTATTGGCTGACGCGTTAGTCGCTTCGTGGTCCGCGTGGCTAATGAAATAAACTCGCATGTAGGAGGTTAGATGGCCATCCGGGTCCTCTAGGCCTGACATGCGGACAAATTGCTCAGACCAATCATGCTGAGGATTCGGCGTCAAGCGCTTCCCATCACCGAATATACGCCGATAGATATACGCCGCAATTTGATGCTGCCAGGCGATGAGATTAAGACCATCCTCAAGCATCAATTTCCAGTACTCGTCCGCAGGCACTCCATCGAGATAGGCGTCGCGAAACCTCGTCTCTCCTTCCAAAGCATTGGTCGCCGTTTGCAGCTGCGTCATCGGATGGGTTGAGACGGGTAACGCGTGCAAAACGTCCCAGACATAACCCGGCGTCTCAAGTCGAGATGCTAAGTCGTTTTGAAATGCCTTCAGCTCAGCCGCCTGTGGAAGTTGTTCAACCAGCATATACCAGAAGATGGCCTCTGGAATTCTAGCCTTCTGTACGGCTTCATCACAAGGCAGATTACCGTTAAATTGTACCCCTTTGTAAGGGTGGACAAATGACGTATCCGTCATCCCGCCAGGGATACCGCGATTGCCGCGCAACACATGCTTCGCCAATACAGGCCCTGCGGTGAGTGGACGATCGCCGTAATTCCGTAAGAGGTTTAGGTAGCGTTGGCGCGCCGCTTGCATAACAGGTGCTGCTGTTTGCTCGATCAAACTCATAGAATACCCCTCCTGTAGCTCCTCTTATGTTCTGTGGATGTAGGTTCACGCGTCTTTTGTTTCCTCTCTCCTTCATCACCTCTCATCCCGACCTCCTTCCGACGG
>JAPULM010000292.1 GCA_027294925.1 bacterium | reverse complement strand
GCCTTTTGCGCCCGTAACACCAAACAGATACGGCTCGGCCATGCCGTCGTGCTGTCGCCGCCTGGCTACAATCATCCGGCACGTGTAGCGGAACGTATAGCCACCCTGGATCTGCTCTCCGATGGCCGCGTCGAATTCGGCACAGGTGAATCGGCCTCGCGAGTCGAACTGGAGGGGTTTGGCGTCGATTACGAGCAGAAACAGGCCATGTGGGCCGAAGCCGTCGAGCAAACAGCCAATATGATGACGATGTCGCCCTATCCGGGCTTTGAGGGTGAATTCTTTTCCATGCCGTGCCGCAATGTGTTGCCTAAACCGTACCAGAAACCACACCCGCCGCTCTGGGTAGCGTGTTCACGCCGCGAAACCATTCATGAGGCGGCGCGACACGGCATTGGCGCTCTGACCTTTGCCTTTGTTGACCCGCAAGAGGCCAGTAAGTGGGTGCAGGAGTATTACGACATCATCAAATCGGACGAATGTGTGCCGATTGGCCACAGCGTCAATGCCAATATCGCCATGGTAACTGGCTTTTCCGTCCATCAGGACGCCGAGGAAGCCAAGCGGCGCGGCGCCGACGGATTTCGCTACTTTGGCTATGCGCTGGGACACTACTATGTGTTTGGCCATCACACGCCCGGCCAGACGAATATCTGGAATCGTTTTGAACGGGCGCGCGACGGGCTCGCCGAAGTGGGTAAGGGCAGCGGCATTGGCACCCCTGAACAGGTCACTGAACACCTCGACGCCTTCGCTCAAACCGGCGTTGATCAGGTCATTTTCATTCAGCAAGGCGGCAAAAACCAACACGAACACATCTGTGACGCGATGAACCTGTTTGCTGAACGCGTGATGCCGCACTTCAAAGCAAATGAGGCCAAGCGCGAAGCGCAAAAGGCTGCTGAGCTGGCCCCCTATATTGAGGCGGCGCTGGCACGCAAGCAACATATGGCGCCAATCGCCGCAGCCGATATCCCAATCATTTCGCCCTATGGCCATAACATTATCCATCAAGATCAAGACCCAAACGCCAATGTCACCCATCACGGCGCGGCCGATATTACCGTTCCGTTGCGTGATCCGCTGGCCAGTCAAGAGCCGCAAGTGGTCAGCAATGACGATTAATTGAAGAACACAACAAAACCACGCTGGTTATCCGATGAACCTTGATCCCTGCCAGGATTATTAAGCGATTGCAGACTGTCGACCATCGCAGTCAAAGAGGAAAGCCATGAAGATCACCCATATTGAAACTTTCATTGTCGGGGCAGGCTGGCGGCCCTGGTCGTTTGTCAAAGTTGAAACGGATGCCGGCATTACTGGCTGGGGCGAATGCAGCGATGGCAAATCGCCGCATGGGGTGGCAGGCACCATTACCGATCTGCAAGCGCTGCTGGTCGGCCAGGACCCAAGGGCATTTGAAGCTCGCTTCTGGGATATGCTGCGTGGTAGCCGTCAGAGTCCGGGCGGTATCGCGGCCAAGGCAATTGCCGGCATCGAATGCGCCCTGGTGGATATCAAGGCCAAAGCCCTGGGCATCTCGGTGGCCGAACTATTTGGCGGTCCTATCCGTGACCAGGTGCGGCTCTACTGGTCGCATTGCGGCTCCTCCAGGGTGCGCCATCCCGAGTTGCTCGGCACCCCACCGATCGAGACCTGGGATGATATCACAGCGTTGGGCAAAGAGGTGGTGGCACGTGGCTTCACCGCTTTGAAGACGAACATCGTCATGCCTGGCCAAGCGGCCACCTGGTACAGCGGCCTTGATGGCTCCATGGGCCCCAACGACGAGTATGTGCCAAACTGGCTACTGCGGCATATTGAAACGCTCATTGGTACGTTCAGGGATGCTGTCGGAGCGGATTTTGATCTTAATTTGGACCTCAATTTTCACTTCAAGCCCGAAGCCTGCATGCGTATTGCCCAGGTGCTGGAGCCGTTTAACATGCACTGGCTGGAAATTGACCGCTACGACCCGCAGGCCCTGTTGCAGATTAAGCAGTCAACCCGCACCAAGATCTGCACCGGCGAGAACCTCTACTATATGCACGATTATCTGCCCTATTTCAACTTGCATGCCGCTGATGTGTTCATGATTGATGTGCCCTGGAACGGTTTTAGCCAGTCCAAAAAGATTGGTGATCTGGCAGAAGTGTATCAACTGAATGTGGCCCCGCACAATTACTACAGCCACCTGTCTTCATTTATAAGTGCCAGCCTGTGCGCGGTGCTGCCGAACGTGCGCATCATGGAAATTGACATCGATGATGTGCCGTGGAAAGATGACCTGGTGACCGCCGTGCCCGACATCAAAGATGGTTTTATGCGCATTCCCACCGGGCCTGGCTGGGGCGCCGATATCAATGAAGAAGTCGCCCGGGCACACGCCTGGGACGCCACCCAGGTGGGTTACTCGAAGTCGACCCCGCCGCCCAGGAGCTTCTAAGTATAATCGAGGTAAGGAAGAAACGCGCAAAGGAACGGTGCATCAGGGACGATGACATAACCAACCGCCAATCTATTTATTCGATCGTCTTGCCACAGTGAGGGCATGTCGTCCGACCTTTGAGCCGTTGCATTTCTTCCGCAAAAGCAGATGCCAGGATACCGGCAGGGACAGCAAACAATCCAATTCCCAAAATCGCGATAATAGCGCCAACAACTTTGCCGAGCGGGGTAACCGGGTAGACATCACCATAGCCCACCGTGGTTAAAGTTGCGACGCCCCACCACATGGAAGCCGGTATACTCGAAAAGACCTCTGGTTGCGCGTCATGTTCGACGGCATAGATAAAGCTGGCGGCAAATACCAGCAGCACCAGCACGACGCAGACACCAATGACAAGTTCTTCTTTTTTTGCTTTGAACACGTTGCCACAGATGCGTATCGACTCAACATATCGGCCCATCTTGAACAACCGAAACATGCGGAAAAGGCGTAGGATTCTGATGAATCGCAAATCCAGCTGGAGGAGCATGGGGAGATAAAATGGCAGGATGGCGATAAAATCAATGACGGCTAATGGCGTCATGGCATAACGTATTCTTCCGGCCACCGGTTTGGCAAATCGAGCCTCAGCCGTGCAACTCCAGAGGCGTAATACATATTCGACGGTGAATACGATGACAGAACACGTTTCAATGAGGTCAAAAGTGCCTCCATATCGGGTCGAGAGTGCATCCATCGTTTCTAACATGACGCTGATAGCATTCAATGAAATGACGCTGATAATGAAGATGTCGAAGGCCCGGCTCGCCGCGTCATCGGCTGCAGCCATTTCTAAAATTTCGAAGATGCGTTTTGCCACTGCCGGTGTCCTGCTGCTAGAGATTACGTCATAACCGAATGGTGTAACGCTGCGATAAGAAACAGCTTCATTCTATACCGCCGCCTGCCATGCAAACAAGTATCTTGGCAAAAAGGAGGGTCTACTATAGGATGGTCGTCCTCTAAACGATTATCATGATGGTAGATGGGGATGTGGCTCACAGGGTCAGTGGCCCGTCTGTTGGTTCACTTGAACCTGAAATGCCGCCGCCGTTGCCTGCATCATCCGAAGGGTCAACCGGGATGGTGCCAATCCGATAGATCCTGGCTCAGGAAGAAAGATCGCCACGTGTGGGCGTCCTTCGCCTAGATAGCAAGAAGAATTTCGTGGGAAACAGAATACGATTAGCCACCGTAGGAGCATAAGAGGTTGTGATGGATTTTATCCGGTACTCGCCCAAATTCGACCTGCTGCAGGGTGAAAAACGCGTCTCCTATCGGGTACTTAAGCGCCAGTTCGACGCAGCTTTCAGGCCAACTGGACCACAGAGGACTGGCAAGAGGCTAAAATGTTGCTTGACGCACCATCGTGAGTCCATAAACGATAATATCTTTGCTCGGATCGCCTTGAAATCGATGCAAATGAACATAACGACTGATTTTCTTCGTACCGCAAATTGAACGGCAGTAATATGAAATCTCTATTCATGCCGATTTTGGCAAACCCGCTCACCAAAGAAGCGAAGGATTTTGATCTTCACCTCATTCAACCCTGTGATGAGCTCCTCGACCTTACCTTCAACCCTCACACGGACACGCTCAATCCCTTCCAACACTTGGAACACCCAGCGTAAGGTCGGACGACTCGTGGGTTGATTAATTTGATTCGGAATCGTGTCGAGATGATTGTCACGGCCCTCATCTAAGTGGGATGCAATGTCCATCTTTGATGTGATTTCATAATAATCACCTTGGTTCAATAACAGTTATGCAGGTCAGCGTTAATACGCCTGATCACCTTCTCTTGGGTCTCTTGTGATTGAACATGCTTTAACACCGCGTTCTCTGTCACTATCCTGTTTTGAGGGCGTGGTCAAACTTTTCCACGGCTTCCTTGATGCGCTGTAGAGCTGCGTAGGATTCGCCAGTGTCGATCTTCTCCAACACCTCCAGCACCCGATGTATGCCATCACAGGCCATGATGATCATCGTATGATGGTGATGGCATACATCGGGTTGATGATGGGGCATGGATTGGGGTGGGGCTGTGCGATAAGGTGCGTGAATGGTGGGAAGGGATACAGCAGGTGCCGGATGGACAGAGAGCTTGCCACCCGTATTAAACACAGCGGTTTTGGCACTGTGGTAACTGCGCCCAAAGAAAACAGCCACCCCGACATCAGAGTGGCTGCATGTGTGATCAGGCGCACGCGCAAGTATCAGACCCTTACAAGCGTTCTCCCTACTTCGCCTTGATCATCATAGGCTTGCCCTTATCGCCCACTTGAAAGACCACGAGCTTCAGGGGGTTAGCCGTGCTCAGGTTCCGCCCCTGCATCACTCTACCGGTGGGTTCTTCATATACCTCACCGGCTTTGAACGTTTGTCTACCTTCTTCGGTATCGACAGTAAGCTCGCCCTCAAGGATGTAAACAAATACGGGGCCAGGATGAAAATGTTTTCCACCAACAAAA
>JAPULM010000291.1 GCA_027294925.1 bacterium | reverse complement strand
TGAACGCCTAAGGTGTGCATAGGCCCTTAATCCCTGAGCCCTTGCGTTTGATTGGACAGCCGCTCTGGCTCCTTAAGAAACGGTGATGGTCGCACAAGGTATGCGTGTGTTGCCCTCCCCCGAGCCTGAGACTAACTGGCGAGTCATAGACACTCAGCCAGGCTTTTGAATAGGACGGCATGAGGGCACAAAATCATTTCTAGGTCGCAGAGGATAACCGCAATGCGGCTCTGAGATCGCCACAAAGTAGTGATGGAACCTCAATAAGTGTTTGGTGCAGCCACGTTGGGTTGGCATCCGAATACGGAAATTAAGTCAGAACACGAGACTGACTGACGACTGCGCCGGCGTTCACACGGCGGGGAAAAAACGAAAAAATCCGCTCTCAGGAGCAGTTTGTCTCTTGACAAAAGGAGGCCTCATAAGTGTTAGGGGCCTAGCCGAGAAGTGATGCTGAGTGAATATGATTGTCTGGAGCCGCCCTCAGGTCCAGGACTGACCATGGGACCGGGCTCGAAACCCCATGACTCATACAGCCCCCTTGCCGCAACCCCACCGGGATGATCAGGGCCAAATGTCACAACGTGCACCGTGCATGGAATGGACACTAATTTGAGCCCGTGTCCTACAAGTGCGTGACCCATACCTTGCCGGCGCGTGGTGTGAGAGACGGCGAGCCAAGAGATGTCGTACTTGGGTGCCTCTCTGAAGTCTATGAGCATACCGGCAGGCAGTACAGGTTGAGTTGTCGACCGAATGCAGAACGCGGATTGCCGCTGGATATGGGCTCTGATCGCTTTTTCGAAGCCTGTGCTGATGAGAGGTCCAAACAAATGTTCGACTTCCTCGGCCAACCCAAGCCAGGGCATAATGTCCGTTTCTTCGGCAAGAGTAACTTGGATATTCCGTGACACGGGTACTCTAGACCCTATGATTTGCAAACGGCACGCAAATCAGAAAGTCTGACGATTTGGACAAATATTGCGCCAAAAGTTGGTGGAAGGTGGTTTTATAAGTTTTTTTGTCACAATCGTTTGCAATGCAAATCATAGCAACGCTCGGCGTCAGGCGCGGCGGTGAAGCGGAGCGGAACCGCCGTCGCCTGCACGCCCTGTTAGGTCTTGCTTCTGGCATGAGATAGACAGCTCCTTCCTTCTGTGGCCTGGTGGATCGCAGTGAGGAGAGCGGTCAAGGCCCGGTTGAGGGGCGTCGCAATCCCGTGACGCGCCCCAATGCGCGCCACCGCCCCGTTGCGGGCGTCCGCTTCCAGGAGCCGCCCCGCACGCCGGTCGGTCAACATCGACGTGCTTGCCTCTGCTGGCGACAGGAGCATCGACGTGACGATTTCCTCCACCAGTCCCTCGTCGAGTACCGCCCCCTCGGCACGCCCCACCACGAGGCATTCCCGGATGAGGTCCCGCGCAACCTGGGCCACATCCGGACGCTGCATGACGCCAAGGGTGCGATCCGTCAGCGCCGTAATGGCCCCACCCGCCACATTGAGACACAACTTGCGCCAGGCCGCAGTCATGAAATCCGGCGTAACCGTTACGCTGACATCCGTCCCGGCGAACAGCTGCGCGAAATGCTGACCTGCCGCCGTGGCTGGCACAATGAGATGTGCGGGCGTCCGCTGGACAATCCGCCCCGGCGCTACCCTGACTGCTGGACACTCCACCACGGTGGGCAGCAGGGTCGCACCGTCCGCGTAGGGCGCAACGCGCTCGGTGTGCTCGACGCCGTTCTGGAGAATGACCACGGTCGTCTGTGACGTGACCAGCGCGCGCAGCCAGTCTGCCGCTCCGGCGGTCTGGTGGGCTTTGGTGGCCAGAAGGACCCAGGGCACGGGCTGGACGGCGCCAGGCGTTGTGACGATATGCGGTGTTGCCCGCAGGATGCCCGATGGACCTTCCACAATGAGTGCCTCGAAGGGGGTTCGGACACAGAGCACAACGTCGTCCCGGCCCGCAGTGCAGAGGCGTGCTGCCACCGCTCCTCCGACTGCTCCAACCCCGACGACAGCGATAACACTCATTGGGATATCTCCATAAGCGCTAGGGCATTTTTTCTCGATGCATCAAGACACTGGTTGCGTAAATCATAGCGTCAAGCTAAGCGGCGCGCGTTAGCGCGCCCTTGCTTTAGCGCCTTGTTAGGTTTAGAGCCCATCTTCCATGGTTATAATCACTTTCCCCTTGTGTTTTCCCTCCCCAAAATGCCGAATAGCTTCGACTGTTCTGCTTAACTTGTAGGGACCATCTATCACGGGTTTAAGTTCTCCGGCTTCGAATAGTTCATTGATGTAATCTAAATCTTTGTTTGGCTTCAAACCAAGAACGTGTACATTTTTTTTGATGAAAGAACGTATGATTGGTGAAAAAAATAAGGCCTGGAAAAGCCAAGCTGTTGCTCCGCCAACAGTAACGTAAGATCCATTAGGCCTTAATACACGCAAATAACTGAAGATAGATCGATTTGTTTTGGGATCAAGAATCAAGTCATAACACTGCTCATTTTTGGTGAAATCATCCTTTTTGTAATCAATCACGTGGTCAAATCCGACTGAATGCATCATGTCTAACTTGCCAGCGCTATCAACACCTGTGACGTGTTCAACCCCTATCGCTTTGGCAATCTGTACTCCCAGAGTACCAACGCCCCCACCTGCACCATTGATTAAAAGCTTTTGTCCCGACTGAATTTCCCCTAAATCACGTAGGCCCTGTACAGTTAGCATAGCCGCATGAGGTATCGCTGCTGCTTCAATGTAGGTCATCTTTTTAGGTTTCAAAGCTAACGCACTTACGGGAGCACAAACGTACTCCGCAAAACCACCAAAACCATTTTCGGATAGATCTCCGTATACCTCATCACCGTGCTGAAACTGACTAACGTCTTTACCAGTTTCTACAACCTGTCCGGCTATATCAACTCCGGGAATTCGGACTTTTGGTTTGAAAAAACCACATAGCAACCGAATATAGAACGGCACACCTCTCACGAGGCACCAGTCCCAATCGTTTACAGATGCTGCTTTAACTTTTATCAAGACTTCATTGTCTTTAGGCGTCGGGTTTTCTACCTCTTTGAGTTGTAGGTCATAAGGTGAGCCATATTTTGTGAGTACAACTGCCTTCAAAACTATTTACCTTGGTAATCTACAAGCTAATTCTTTAAAGCGTATTCAAATAGAGCTGCACAACACTTTTTGAACCTAACGACGTGCATGAGCGGCTGGGACAAGCGCGCAGCTATTGGGCCAGTCCGGCTCGATGCAACTTGTTAGACCTACGTCAACTACGCAGTGTGGGGATAACCTCGCGGGCTATCCGCTCAAATATGGGGAGTTGTTCGTCTTTCCGTGGATAGGCCAGTATGAACTCGTTTATACCCTCTTCAGCGTACGGCCCTACGATATCCGTGAAGGCATTTGTGGACTCGTACACCATTTCTCTTATAGGAGGCCAGAGCAGGAGAGAGCGTCGGAGCGTCAACGGATCACGACCAATCTCGGCGCAGCACTCGTCAAGTGCCCTATTGCGCTCTAGTGTCACCGTCAGCATAGCTTCTGGCGAAAGGCCAAATCCTCCCATCGAACTCCAAGCGTCGGCATGGCGCGCCGCGATCTTGAGCATCCTTGGCCCATGAGCAGCAATTGTGAAGGGCGGCCGCGGCTCCTGTATCGGTCTGGGCTGCATAGCTGTTTCTTGGAGCTGATAGTATCGTCCCTGATAGGTCGAGACCTCGTTACAGAGTAACTGATCTACGATCTCCACAACCTCTCGAAAGCGGGCCACGCGCTCAGGCAATGGCCAGTCGTCGATGCCGGCCATCGCGTAGCTTGCGTCCATTTCGCCAGACGCCCCTGTACCCAAGCCGAGTTCCAATCGGCCTCGCGAGAGGTGGTCGACCGTGAGCGCTTGACGAGCCAAGAAGGCCGGGTTACGGAAAGGTATGGCCGTGACCAGCGTTCCGATACGAATTCGGGTGG
>JAPULM010000290.1 GCA_027294925.1 bacterium | reverse complement strand
ATGACAGCAGCATAAGCCAGACAGATATCGATGTCGATCTCTTGGTGCAACCTTATTGGTATGCCTTGCATACACGGTCACGGCATGAGAAGGTGGCGCGCGATCAGTTGACTGCTAAGGGGATTACCAATTTATTGCCCTTATGGCGTAAGCGCAGTGTGTGGAAGGATCGCGTCAAGATGATCGATGAGCCCCTGTTTAGGGGTTACATGTTTGGCTATTTTGCGCTTCAGAACAAAATTGATGTACTGCAAAGTGTTGGTATTGTTCGCATTGTAAGTATCAGTGGAAAGCCTATAGCGGTACCGGAGGAACAGATTCAGGCCGTCAAAACGATGATCGAACAGCGTATGCCGTATGATCCGCACCCTTTCCTACAGGAAGGTATGCGTGTTCGTGTCAAAAACGGTGTGTTGGCGGGGGCCGAGGGTATCCTGATTGCTAAGAAACAACACTACCGTCTAGTGATCAGTGTGGACCTGATTCAACAATCTGTTGCGGTGGATATTGATAGTGCGGCAGTGGAACCTTTGATCTGAGGCCTGAGGATTGCGCTGCGTCGCACTTAAAAACGTAGACGGGCCGAGAGGCGCACATTGAAGGTGTGTTTGCGGTTAGCCTGGGGGCGGTCGAGCATGGCGTATTCGATTCGTCCCCACAGGGTGAGATGGCGCGGTTTCAAGAAGAGCAGGTGGGACGCTTCCAAGCCAAAGCGGTGTTGGGTGGTGCTAGCGGCCTGGGTCGTAACGTCGTATTGCTCACGTCGACCGTCAAATGCCGCCCAGGTGGTGGGCTGCAGGTAATAGGTAGCGCGCCCAAAGATGCTTTCAGCATCACCACCGATCGGATGCCCGAGGAAAAACCGTTTGAACGCAAAGCCGCTTTGATACCTTGGATGTGTATACCAGATGGCACCCTGATGGCGGGTTTCGGCGAACTCAATCCGCACATCCCACCGTCCGCCGTCAATCATGCCGCCTAGAATATTGCCGCCCCCTAATAGACCCCGTATATCTCTGCTGCTGTCCTGGCCGCGCTGCCAGTAGAATTTTGCCCCTTGCAGAAATGTGATCTCTCTTACAAATGGGACGCTGAGGACAACATCGTAAGCGGCTAGTCCATTGGCGCTGTGCGCCTTGTTGTTGAGCGGTGGTGCAAAAAGATGGGTGATATAGTCTGCTGTGTCGAGCGAAATGCCATTTTCACCATAGGCCTGAAAAGCGCTTGTGTACCCCAATTGCAGGAATGAGGTGGGCTGATAGGTTGCCCGCAATCCGTTGAGCAGGGCATGGGAGACGGTGCGTTTGCTTTCAAGACGAGCAACGAAATAGGCCAGCTGCCATTCGCCCAATTGTGCTAAACCAGGCAGACGGAAGGGGCTTGGTGTGCTTATTTTGAGCAGGTCAAGCGGGGCTGCATTGGCTGACAGTACCAGGTCCCCCTGCGCCGCCGGCCCCCACCACATGGTGTCGCGGCCAAATTCGAGTTCGAGATTGAGGGAGGAAATTTTCAGATAGCCTTTGTGTAGCTGTCCATCGAACGTGTTGCCAAGGATTGGATCGGAACGAATAATGGTTTCAGCCTCAAGATACGCCGCTAAGTTCTGCCAGAATGTGCCCCACGATGCTGCACGTAGCCGCATGCTAAAATCATTGCCATGGGCAAATCCTTCATTAAGGCTAAAAACGCCTTGCAGGTTGCCACTAGCGTCGCGTTGTATGAACGGATCATAAGCGCCTATCACATCCAGCTTTAGTTCACCGGGTAGGGTCAAGATAACTGGCCCGGGACGTCTCGGCTGATAGAAAAAACCGATTTGCCGCAGCTCTTGTTTAAAGCGACCGGCCAGGTGTTGCAAGGTTTGGTCCATAAACGGCGCTTCACGTTGAGCGCTTTCCCACTCATGCCGACGTTGGCGAATGGCTTCGGCAATCAGTTGGGCTGCGTACAAGCGGGTAATGGGCTTGATGGTCAGAGCATTACGGAAGGTGAGATTGCTGGTGACGAGTTTTTCCAGCAATGCATACACTGGGTCGTCGAGTGGCAGGTTGGTCGACACAGCGGCGTGCCCCACTGTGCTCCACAGGGTTAGAAGGGCGGTGCAAAGCAGCGTTAGTCGTAATAGTCGATTCACAGAGATCACACAACATATTCTTGGGGCGTGCGCTGAGGACTGGAAGCGGGTGGCCTTAGGATGAAAAATGATACTTGATGTTGATCCACAAGATGGTGTTGGTCCGATCGTCCCCGGGCGCTAAATTAAAATTCTCGACCGATTCCAGAGCAAAACGAGCCAACCCTTCCCAGTGTTTGGTGAGGAAGTATTGTAAGTCGACCCCACCGCTATAGCGTTTTTCTTTCTGACGCCCTGTGATAGCGGCATTATTTAGCATGATGTTTAGCATGATGTCCGCCTTGCCGGCGATACGAAAAATCCCCGCCCAGGGTGGCGTGCTTTGAGATTTCCTGTGTCAGGCGCCAAAAGAATTCGGCCCCGTTACCACCGGCAGCGTGTCCGAGGACCCGTCCTTTGAAGGTAAAGCCTGAGGTAAACGTTGAGCTGTTGTACCAGATGCCAGGGCTGTTATCGTTTGCATAGGTATTTTGCATCCATTCAAAGCGGAAGGTGGTGCGGCCGTCGTCGGTCAGGCGTGGCACGTACAGGCCCAGTAGAAAGGCGACATCGCCGAAGATAAACTCCGGTGTCTCTGGGTCGTCGGCGTTACCAGGCGTGTCTTCTCCGCCGTACTCGACGTAAATTTGCGTGTAACGTAAAAAGGGCAGCGTAATGCGAATGTCCAGGGCTACGAGCTGATTGGTTAAATCTCTTCCATCTCTAGAAAGATTCTTTAATAGTAGCATGTCGAGGAAATCGCCGGCTTGTAAGTTCGGGATACCTTTGCCGTTAAACTGTATGCCGAAAACACCACCGAGCTCTAGCCAGGGGGCGGGGAAGGCGCCTATCAGTCGTTTTAGCAAGCGATTGACCATTTTTCGCTGGCGATAGGGTAGGTCTTCACGCTGCGAGATGGCCTCAGCAATGAGACGGGCCATTTCATCGCAGGTGAAGGGTTTGCTGCCGAGTATAGCGGTTTGGATTAAGCCGAAGCCAATTAAGCTGTCGATATCACGGTAGCTCCAGTGATCCAGGGGAACGTTTACCGACGAGCCTGAGGCCGGTATGACAACGGCGCAACTGATGAGAATGATAGCGAGGCATACGAGAAAATATTTCGTATAGGTGGATAGAAGCTTCTGTCTGATTGCTGAATGCGATTTCATCTGTAAAAATAAAAAAAAGCCCTCCTCACCCAACCCTTTGCCGCCAGGGGGCGAGGGCAAAAACGTGCCGGATTTTTTATCCACATACATCGTTAGATTTTGAGAAGGTATCATTTCTATCAAGCCTGTGGCGCTCAGTCGATTCTCGCTGCCGATCATTTAGAAAGGGATAGGGGCTGCGTCGGCACTCATTTCGCCTTCCTCAAATTCAAACCGGAGCTGGTTCCCATTGTCGTTGGTAAAGATGAACACCAGTGTCCCATCGTCCTCGTCATCGACATTGACGTCGAATACAATGGGATCGGGTAGGATTACCTGACGGATTTCGATGATGCCGATGGGGAGTTCAATGGATTTGATCGCTGCTGTGCCAGACAAGGTGATCTCATTAGGGTCAGGCACTTCGTCTCTTAAGGTCAGGTTAAAGGGGGCACTATTTTCATCGACAGGGACGCCAAAGGCGAGGATCGTGGTTAAACCATCGAGGTCTGTATCGATAAATGAGCTGTCAAAGGTAAAGGTCCGATTCGCAACATCCTGAGCGGTTACATTGTCTGAGCTGTTGTCGCAGCCGAGCAGAGCAATTGACGCCAAGAGGACAAGAGTGGCTAAACGTTGCAAGGCAATATTGACACAATGCCATGGCAGCATGATAGTCCTTCCGTGCCCTACTGATAAGAACAGATTCATTTCGACGCTTGTTGTTGTAGAAACCAGGTGGCGAAGCGTTGAAGCCCTGTCACAATATCCACCTGTGGGTTATAGCCCAGGGTCGCCTTCGATTTATGCAGATCGGCGAAGGTAATGGGGACATCGCCAGGTTGCGCGGGTTGCCAGTCGAAGATGGCGGTATAACCCAGGGCAGATTCGAGATGCCGAATGAGATCTAGCAATGGCACGGGATGAGAGCCGCCGAGATTGAAAATATCATAGAGCCCTTGCTCGGCTTCGATCGGGTGTTGATGTAACCAGCCCCAGGCGCGTGTAATGCCATCAACGATGTCGTCCACATAGGTATAGTCGCGTTGTGAGGTGCCATCGCCATAGACCGGTAAGGGTTCGCCGGCAGCCATCAGACGAGCAAATTTGTGAATGGCTAAATCCGGGCGTTGTTTGGGACCATAGACGGTGAAAAAACGCAAGCAAGCAATGCGCACGTGATAGAGATGGGCGTAGGTATGGCACAATAGCTCGCCGGCACATTTGGTGGCGGCGTATGGTGAAACCGGGGTGCTAACATCGTCGTCCTCGGAAAAAGGCCCTTGTAATCGTGCGCCATAGACGGACGAGGAGGAGCCAAATATAAAATGCTGTATGCCAAACTCACGGCAGCATTCAAGTAGATTCAGCGTCCCTTGAATGTTAATCTCGCTATACAGCAAGGGCTGTTCAATTGAGGGTCGGACACCGGCGCGGGCTGCCAGATGGATGATTCCATCTACGGGATCGGTTTGGCAAAGGCGGCGGAGAAATTGATAGTCACGGATATCGCCGTGCTGGAGAGTCAGCCGCGAAGCCGTATCGGGGCAGTCCAACAGGTGTTGTATATTGTCCTGTTTAGTGGCAGGCGCATAGAACGTATCAAAGTTATCTAAACACGTGATACGCATGCCGGCAGCGCACAGGCGGGCACAAAGGTGCGAGCCGATGAAACCTGCACCTCCGGTTATAAGAAGATGGGAAGTCATGCATGCCTATTTAGGATTTATGCTTATATGAGACTCAGTGCCGAGGGACGGATTTGAACCGTCACGGTGCTATGCACCAACGGATTTTAAGTCCGTTGTGTCTACCAGTTCCACCACCCCGGCATGCGAGGTTGACTCTATCAGAACTAGGTTTGGAATAGAACTAGGGACGGGAAATCAAGGCGGCACCCGGATTTGAACCGGGGAATGGAGGTTTTGCAGACCTCTGCCTTACCACTTGGCTATGCCGCCAATGCAACCAGACTCCTTTTGAACATCTAACGTCTTGTACAAAAACTAGAAGCGGGTGACCGGATTCGAACCGGCGACCCCAACCTTGGCAAGGTTGTGCTCTACCAACTGAGCTACACCCGCAACGCTCATGTTGTCGTATCTGGAACACTGATTATCTGGATGATGATACGGACGAAACTATAGCAAATTCCAGAAGCTTGTCAAATAAAAAGCCATGGCGAAATTTCAGGCCAGTTTCGCTTCAGTTCCCTCTCTGAGGCGTTGTATGTTACTGCGATGTTTATACAACACCAAGAGGGCGACCAGAGTAGCGCTACAGATAAACGGTGGGGGATAGGCAAGCAAAGCGGCCAGCAGCGGCAGGGCAATAGCGGCCAGGATGGAGCCGATTGACACATAGTGCCAGATTGCTACCGTTGCAAGCCATACGACAAACCCAATCATTAATGGCAGCGGTAGGATAGGTAGGAAACATCCTAGCGTTGTGGCGACGCCTTTGCCGCCTCGTAAACCGTGGTAGAGCGGAAACATATGGCCGAGGACAGCTGTTAGGGCCGCACATCCGGCAACTAAGTCAGAACTGCCCCACCACAGGGCTAAGCATACGGCGATTGAGCCTTTAATGGCATCGCCGAGGAGGGTTAAGGCACCTACTGTCTTGCCCATGGTACGTGCAACATTGGCTGCCCCAATATTGCCACTGCCACTTTGTCGGAGGTCATGTTTGCCGTATAGGCGGGCTAGCAAAAGGCCAAATGAGATAGAGCCAAGTAGGTAAGCAAATACGACTAATCCTAAGTCTGTTAGCATGATCCGTGCACTCACAGAATGCGTGCAAGGTATTTGCGTATGTAATCTGCACCAGATACAACGCTGAGGATTAATCCGATGTACAAGGCAATCATACCAGGTACATAGATGGGAGGAAAATTTAACATCAGGAGGAGTGAGCCAATAATAAGAAAAACCATTTTGTATTTGCCGGAGGTTTCCGAAGCAATGATGATACGTTGATCAGCGGCGAGCGCACGCAGGCCGGTAATGGCCAACTCGCGGCACAAAAGAACCGCGACAACCCAGGCTGGTATTTGTTGCCGCCCCACTAACGATACCAGAGCTGCGGTGACGAGGAGTTTGTCGGCAATGGGATCCAGCAGTTGTCCTAGACGGGTAATCTGGTTTGTCGAGCGTGCGAGATGGCCATCAAGCCAGTCTGTAAATGCCGCAAAAATAAAAATGGTGGTGGCAATGATTGGATACCAGCCGTGCGGCGAAATTAGAAAAACGAGTAGTATTGGCACCAGAAAAATCCGCAGCAAGGTGAGGGTGTTGGGCCAATTCAATTGGTGTGAGCCTTGGGAGGCTGGTGTGTCAGGTGGCTGAAACATCATAGGCATTCATCAACTCTGCTGTCATAGCAACAAGCCCGTGACGTTGGTCTTAAAGCAATAGTCAACGTGGCATATTGGTAAATAGTATACTGCCATTCGCCTTCCGAAAGCGATAGATTTTTTTTGTTTCGGATGCAAAACCATAGAATGTCATAACCCGTTCAACATATCGTTGGGTCTCCGGATAAGGCGGAATGCCATTGTAATGGCGAACGGCGTATTCGCCAGCGTTGTAGGCGGCGAGGACACGCCGTAGATCACCGGGGAATTGACGTAACAAGTGTTTCAGAAAGCGGATACCGCCTTCGATATTGGCTTGCGGGTTGAACGGATCTTTAACACCGAAACGCTTGGCAGTAGCCGGCATCAGTTGCATGAGGCCCAAAGCTCCTGCGGAAGAGACGGCATAGGGGTTGAAATTCGACTCGACTCGAATGATCGCCTCGATCAGTCGCGATTCGATGTTGTATTGACGGGCAAGTTCCTGGATGAGCCGTAAGGTCTGAGCCGGGACTGTCATGACAGGTACAGGTGTTTGAGGATGGGTGCGCTGGGGCATGACGGGGTTGACATTGGTGAAATATTGCCGCCCATTGCTGTCTTGGTATTGGACGATTTTGGCTTGTGTGGATAGACAGCTTAGCAGCAGAAAGCTGACAACAAAAATGCGCCGCCGCATTTACGATACCTTGATCAGCATACGTGATGGGGCTTTAATGAGGGCACGCTGTTTGGTTGGTCGTTTCTCTTCAACCTGCGCCCGTTTGGCAAGGTCGTGTTGTAAGTTGTTAAGCTCATTTTCCAATTCAGCAAGTTTGCTTTGCATCTTTAAAATGACTTCCACTCCTGCAAGATTTACCCCTAGTTTTCGTGTGAGATGCAAAATTACACGAATCTGTTCAATATCCTGACGACAATAGCGGCGTGTATTGCCTTTTGTGCGTAAGGGTTGGACGAAGCCTTCACGTTCATATAAACGAAGGGTCTGTGGGTGAATGCCAAGCAGGTTGGCGGCATAGCTAATAGAGAAAAGGGAATGCTGATCAGCCATCTGGATACCACCTTCATTGAAGGACAATACCGGTTACAGGCAATTGGCGTAGCTGGGATTGGGCCCGGGATAGGTAGGCGCTAGTGGGGAAATGATTGATCAGGAGGTGCAGCACGCGTTGGGCTTTGACGTAGTTTTCCTCAGCGCGGTAACTGTCGGCGAGCATGAACAGAGCGGCATCAAGGGTGGGCATGTTTGGATAGACCTGAATGAGGTTCAGTAAGCGGCCAATTGCAGCATGATAAGCGCCTTTCTTGTAATAGAACCGCGCCACGCCAAATTCATGTTGTGCGAGGTGGGCTCTTAAAAAACGAATATGGGATGCAGCTTCCGGTATCAAAGGGTCTTGGGGATACGTACGGCGAAAGAATCGGAAGGCGCGTAAGGCGTCTTGGGTTTTACGTTGGTTGCGATCAATGTGCTGTATCTCTTGTAAGTTGCACATCCCGAGTTGATACTGGGCGCGACTCGCTAGAGGATGCGTTGGATAGAGTTCGAGGAATTTTTGATATTCAAAGCGGGCTTCCAGGTAATTTTTCTCCATGTAGAGGGATTCTGAAATGTTAAATTGGGCAAGGGGTTTTTGTTCGCTTTCAGGAAATTGTTCAAGCAGTTGCTGGTAATATGTTCGGGCCTGCTGTTCGTGACGGCGGCCGAGTTGTTGATCACCCATTTTTAAATAGTCTGCTGCCGTTTGCGGCTGCTGTTTTTGTGAACAGCCGCTTACGATGCTGATACACAGCGTTAGAGCGATTCCTGAATATATGTTAAACATTTCTAATTCCCAACAGCGAAACACGTCATTTATTCTACGTGATGCCATTTGTAGACATACACCGTCGCGTTTATAGGCATTGTACAGGTCTGACCATAGAGCGGCAACCCCTCTTGACGATTGAAGTGAAAATCCAACATAATGTTGAATAATGTATACAAATGGTACGCCATGGAGGTAGAGGGTGGATTACATCGCTAGCGGACGGATAAAGCAGCCGTGCTAGTTTTAGGCATTGATACCGCAGGCGCCGCAGGCAGCGTTGCGCTCGTGGCAGATGGGCACGTCCTCGCTTCACTTTATGTGCGCACATTGCCTGCCCGTGCTCGACCTGTCTTGCGTACGATTGACTTGATACTAAACTGGCTTGATCATGAAATTAGTGATTTGACAGGATTGGCGGTCAACATTGGTCCTGGGGCGTTTACAGGCATCCGGGTCGGCTTCGCCTTAGCGCAGGGCTTGGCATTAGCGAGTGATAAGCCGTTATTTGGTTATAGTGCTTTTGATGCATTGGTTACCCTAGCGCCAGAGTGGGAAGGGGTGATGTGTCCGGTGCTCGAGGCTCGTAAAGGCGAGGTGTATGCTGCTTTCTATCGCCGACAGGATCAGGTATTACGACAAACATCTTCTGGTATGGTGTTAAAACCTGAAGATTTGTGTGCGTTGGTTACTGAGCGTACGTTATTTTTAGGCAGCGGGGTCCGAGCTTATGCGGCGACATTTGCCTCGATGCTTGGCGAACAGGCGATTTGCCGAAGTACGGGGATGGAGGAAGCCGGTTTAGCGATTTGTCTGGCGCGTTTGGGTTCTACGCATTTGCGTACGGGTGCTTCGGAGTCGCTATCGCCGCTTGCACCGTTGTATATCCGCCCTGCGGATGCACGAATCCCGCCTCACATTGAGCGGACGGTGGAAGAAAAAGTCTAACCGAATAACGCGTTTCAATTATCGGGCAAGATGCATTTCAGTTTTCTAGAGAGGGGGAAAAATGCTATGCTGGACGGGATTGATGAGGTCGTGATTGAACGGGCCAAACAAGAAAATACCGAGTTTCGTTGTTTACTTGAGCAACACCAAACCTATGAACAACAGCTTGACCTATACAAAGATTTGAAATTCTTGACCAATGAACAAGAACTCGAGCGCAAACGTCTGCAGAAACTCAAACTGCAAGGGAAAGACCGTATGATCTCTATTCTCCTTCAGTATCAACCGTAGTGATTTTCGGAAGCTTTCTGGGACTTATCGGGATGTGAACATACGTTGTAGACGTTCTAACGTCAGTTGTCAAGGTGGAGAGGGGAACATGATGCAGGGCGCTTATATTTTTATTGAAAGCCTCCTGAGGGAGGGCGTTGATACCATTTTTGGTCATCCGGGTGGCGCGATATTGCCGATCAATGACGCGCTGTATGATGGGCGTATTCGGCATATTTTGACCCGCCACGAACAAGGCGCTGTCCATATGGCGGAAGGTTATGCCCGGGCGACAGGCAGGCCTGGCGTGGTGTTGGTGACGTCTGGTCCTGGCGGAACAAATGTGGTAACGGGACTTGCAAATGCGTTTATGGATTCGACGCCTATCGTTGTGTTTACGGGGCAGGTGCCGACTGCTGTGATTGGTAACGATGCGTTCCAGGAAGCGGACATCGTTGGCATTACTCGGTCGTGTACCAAGCACAATTATCTCGTAGCGGATGTGAAAGATTTGGCGCGTACCGTGAAGGAAGCGTTTTATATCGCATCAAGCGGCCGGCCGGGACCTGTACTTGTTGATATTCCTAAGGATGTTGCAACGGGCGACTGTGAGTTTGTATATCCTGATCAGGTGAACTTACGTGGATATCGACCGACTATTGTCGGTCATGCTGGACAGATCCGGCGAGCGGCAGAAATGATTGAAGCAGCATCACGTCCGGTAATTTATGCGGGTGGGGGGGTTGTTCATTCTGGTGCTGCTGAAGAATTACGGCAGCTTGGCGAATTGACGGCAACGCCGGTGACTAACACGCTAATGGGATTGGGCGGTTTTCCGGGGGTACATGAACTGTGGCTGGGCATGTTGGGCATGCATGGCACTTTTGCAGCCAACACGACGATGGATGCGGCGGACCTTGTTATTGCCATTGGCGCACGCTTCGATGATCGGGTGACGGGTAATCTGGGTGAGTTTTGTACAGGCGCTAAATTTATACATATTGATATTGATCCGTCGTCTATCGGCAAAAATGTCCGCGTTGATTTGCCTATTGTCGGAGATGTGAAGCACTGTTTGCTCCGTTTGCTTGATGAGTTACGTGAGGTTGACAAAGATTGGTCGCAAGCTCACGCGCTATGGCTAACCCAGGTAAATGAGTGGAAGGCCAAGAATCCCTTGCAATATGCCCAGGATGCAGAAGGTGAGTTGCTCCCCCAGTATGTTTGTGAGCAAATCTATGAGGTTACGCAAGGTGACGCGATTATCACCACGGAAGTTGGTCAGCATCAAATGTGGGCGGCGCAATATTATCATTGTACCAAGCCGCGCCAGTTTGTGACATCGGGCGGTCTAGGAACGATGGGGTTTGGTTTCCCGGCGGCGATTGGGGCGCAAGTAGCTTTTCCGGAGGCCGTGGTTATTGATATTGCCGGCGATGGTAGTTTTCAAATGACCCTGCAGGAATTAGCCACCGTCGTGCAGTACGACCTTCCGGTGATCGTGGCGCTTTTGAACAATCACAGTCTCGGAATGGTTCGTCAGTGGCAACAGTTTTTTTATGATGGCCGTTATGCTGATACGAGTCTTGAGGTTAGTCCGGATTTTGTCAAGCTGGCCGAAGCCTATGGCGCCGTGGGGCTACGTGCAACAAAAGCTGATGAGGTACGTCCGGTGTTGGAAGAGGCCATCCGCCTCCGCCGTCCTGTGGTGATTGATTTTGTTGTTAAGATGATGGAAAATGTGTTCCCAATGATTCCTTCTGGCGGCTCCATTAAAGATATGTTGTTGGCCTAGGTGAGAAAGCAATGACCGATCGTAGCGACGACGTGAGTCGGCATACATTTGCGGTATTGGTAGAGAATCGATTTGGCGTTTTAGGGCGGATCACCGGTCTTTTTAGTGCCCGTGGTTTCAATATCGAGAGTCTGAGTGTGGCAGAGACCGAAGACCCTACGGTTTCGCGTATCACCCTGGTAACGAAAGGTAACGTCAGAATTCTAGAGCAGGTCCACAAGCAGCTCAATAAACTCATCGACGTTATTAAAGTGACGGATTTAAGTGAAGAGCCGCATGTTGACCGGGAATTGATTTTAATCAAGGTGCATGCCGAAGGTGAAATGCGGGCGGAGGTACAGCGTATTACCGATATTTTTCGGGGCAAAGTGGTTGACGTCACACCGAAGACCTATATATTGGAAGTGACTGGAGATGAGGGTAAAATGCGGGCGGTCATTGAACTGCTTAAACCATTTGGTATTCGCGAGATGGTACGGACAGGCAAAATAGCTATCGCGCGAGGCCAGCACATGCTATAATAAACGTTTTAATATGATTCTGCTGATGGGGTCTGTATGAAGAAAGGTATTTATCTCCTGCCCAATCTTTTTACCACAGGAAATCTCCTGTGTGGTTTCTCGAGTATCGTTGCTGCAATCAATGAACAATACACACGTGCAGCGATCGCAATCTTGATTGCGGTGTGTCTTGACTATCTCGATGGTAAGGTGGCGCGTATGACGAATTCCTCTAGCGCCTTTGGGCTGGAGTATGATTCGCTTGCTGACCTTCTATCCTTTGGTATGGCGCCGGGCTTGCTTTTGTATGCCTGGACCTTACAGCAGTTTGGACATTTTGGCTGGTTGGCCGCTTTTCTCTTTGTTATCTGTGGCGCTGTACGTCTGGCGCGCTTTAATGTGCAGGCGACAGATACGCAACAATATACCTTTACAGGTCTTCCGATCCCGGCAGCAGCTGGATTGCTTGCCTCAGCTGTTCTCTTGTGCAGACAACTCTATGGTGCTTTCGATGCTAGTGAAATGGATCGGCCGTTGCTTATTGTTCTGATCGTATACGCGCTCGCGTTTTTGATGATCAGTAATTTTAAATATCGGAGTTTTAAACGTATTCAGGTGAAACCGCCCTGGCCACTGCACTGTCTTATCGGTGGCGTTGTTGCTCTCACTCTCCTCATTTTCATGCCTGAAGTGTCACTGTTCCTCATTTTTTTAGGGTATGCCTTGTCAGGGCCGGTGGAGTTACTCATCCGGCGTCGAAAGCCTAAAGAGGAAGTCATTCCTGCAGAACAATAGGCCATCACTGCCGTTTTTTGATACGGAGATGGATTGTATCTCGCCGTTCGTTTGCTTTCGGTATGGCAGTCTGCATAAGAAAAGAAAGCGGGCCGCAATGGCGACCCTGGTCCTATTGCAAGCGTCTAATACGAATAAATTTACCACCGTATACTGTGCGTGAGAAGGCGATTAAAGTTTCGTTTTGTGGGTTCCGATAACGCGCGTAGGGCCATAACCTGGGAGCATTTATGCGAACATTGATGCGCAAAATCGCTGAGCGTTCAGCGCATGTAAGCGTTATTGGTTTGGGATACGTTGGTTTGCCTTTAGCCATTGAATTTGCCCGTGCCGGATATCGCGTTACCGGGATTGATGCCGATGCGGCGAAGGTGAAGGGTATTAACGCTGGTGAGAGCTCTGTGCAGGACGTCGACGCGATCGACCTGCAACAAGTTGTCGATAGCGGTCATTTACAGGCGACAACCGATTTTGCTGTGTTGCATGAAGCCGATACCGTCAGCATCTGTGTGCCGACGCCGTTAGGGAAAACCAAAGACCCAGATATTTCCTATATTGTGACGGCCACACAAGCGATCTGTGAATACTTGCATGCCGGGCAGTTGGTCGTTTTAGAGAGCACGACGTATCCAGGCACGACCGATGAAGTCATTCTACCGCAGATGCAGGCGACAGGGCTGCGTTTGGGCAAAGATTTTTTCTTGGCGTTTTCGCCGGAGCGCACAGATCCTGGTAACAAAACGTTTCATCTTCATAATACCCCGAAGATTATCGGCGGCGTTACCGTGAAGTGCACCAAGGTTGCTCAGCATCTTTACCAACAGATTATCGAGACGGTTGTGCCGGTGAGTTCAAGCCGGGCAGCCGAGATGGTCAAGTTACTCGAAAATACGTTCCGGGCGGTTAATATCGGTTTGGTCAATGAAGTCATGTTGATGTGTAATCGCCTGGGCCTCGATGTTTGGGAGGTGATTGATGCTGCTGCAACCAAACCTTTTGGCTTCATGCGTTTTCATCCAGGGCCAGGGCTGGGAGGACACTGTATTCCGCTTGATCCACACTATCTTGCCTGGAAATTAAAAACGCTCGATTACCGTGCACGGTTCATCGAATTGGCGGACGATATTAATACCAATATGCCGCATTATGTGGTGACGCGTATTGGCGATGTCCTCAATGATGTGCAAAAAAGCATTAAAGGTTCCAGAATCCTGGTCTTGGGGGTTGCCTATAAACCCGACACGAACGATATTCGAGAATCACCCGCGTTGGAGGTTATTCGCTTACTTCTCGTCAAAGGTGGCGAGGTATTTTTTCATGATCCTTTTATCACCGATGTGGGTATTACGGGACTTCACTACGCTGAATTGAATGAGCGTATGTTAAATTGGGCTGATTGCGTGGTCATTACGACTGATCATAGCGTCTACGATTATCGCTGGATAGTTGAACATTCCAGACTGATTGTCGATACACGCAATGCCACTCGTGAGGTTAAAAAAGATCGAGAAAAAATTCATAAATTATAATCGCAGCTTTTAATGTGTCATTTGGTAAAGGATATTTATGGTACGCTGTCTTGTGACCGGCGGTTCTGGCTTCATTGGCTCCCATATTGTGGAAGGGCTCTTGCGTCGAGGTTTGCAGGTGCGCGTCGTCGATGACTTCGCCACAGGCGATTTGCGTAACCTAGCGTCCGTCCAGGAGCATTTAGACACTGAGGGCATTACCTATGCGCTGGAGGTTGTCAAAGGCAGCATCCTGGACGAGCAGACCCTGACGGATGCGATGCGCGATGTTGATTATGTCTATCACCAAGCAGCCTTACCCTCTGTTGCCTTCTCGCTGCAAGACCCGTTGTTAAGCAATCGTGTCAATGTTGAGGGAACGCTGTGCGTGCTTGTTGCAGCACGTGATGCTGGTGTGAAGCGGGTGATCTATGCGGGTTCGTCTTCAGCCTATGGTAACAGTCCTGAGCTTCCCAAATGTGAGGATCATCCAACAAATCCATTGTCTCCGTACGCGGTTGCTAAGCTTGCTGGCGAACAGTATTGCCGCCTATTTACTGCCTTGTATGGTCTTGAAACCGTAACGTTGCGGTATTTTAATGTGTTTGGCGCCCGCCAGAATCCGAATAGCCAATATGCCGCAGTGATCCCGAAGTTTATCACCGCCCTGCTACGTGGCGACTCATTACCTGTGTTTGGTGATGGTCAACAATCGCGTGATTTTACCCATATTGACAATGTGGTGCATGGCAACATCTTGGCGATGACAGCACCGGACGTGGCAGGACAGGTGCTGAATCTGGCCAACGGCAGCCGTACCAGTCTTTTGCAGCTCATTGCCTATTTAGAGGAACTCACCCAGCAGCGCGCACAGGTCGAGTTTTTGCCGCCGCGGCCTGGCGATGTGCCGCATTCACAGGCGGATGTGACGCGAGCCAGCGATCGCCTTGGCTATCAACCCCAGGTCGATGTCAAGGAAGGGTTGCAACGTACCCTAGCGTATTTTAAGCGAGCGTTACAAAGCGAGTCCATTGAAGCTTGAGACCTCAGATCAGAAGTCTTCCCATGCGTCTGAGTCGTCATTCTTAAGCCTTCTTTGACAAATATGCTATGACAGAGGAATCATGATGATGGATAATGGAGAGATAGAGGCTGGAAAACGTTGTTTAATCACGGGCGGAGCAGGCTTTATTGGTTCTCATCTGTGTGAATATCTCCTTGCACGCGGTTATCAAGTGATTTGTATGGACAGCCTGCTTACGAGTGCTGTGGGCAACATCGTACACTTGCATTCGGACCGTTTTGAATTTATCAAACATGATGTGACGAATTACATATATATAGATGGT
>JAPULM010000029.1 GCA_027294925.1 bacterium | reverse complement strand
GCGACACCGATGTCACCGCGCTGCTCCCGCAGGTCCGGGTGCCGACCCTGGTCATGCACGTGCGCGACGACGCCCAGGTCCCCTTCGAAGGCGGTCGCCGAATGGCGGCTAGCATCCCGGGCGCGCGATTCGTGACCCTGCAGGGGCACAACCACTTGTTCCTCGAGACTGAGCCGGCCTTTGGCCAGTTCTTGGAGCAGATTCGGCCATTCCTGGCAAGCTAGGGCGGTCACCGGACCGCGACGTTTGCTCGATTCTCACCCTCCGACCAGATCTGGCACTCGGGGGCGGCAGTAACGAACCTCCTCGGTGTCACGATGGAATGTAGATGCGGTGGTGATTCTTGTATGGAGCTGCCCTTGCACGCCTCTCCGTTTTCCCTAAAAACCCATCCATTGCAAAATCATGTATTAGCATGCCAGCCTCTTTTCAGCTTCAGGCCGCATGGTTATGAAGTATTGCCCGGTTGATGAGGTCGTTCTTCAACTTGATTTTTTTTGAATACCTCTATGTACGAAGGTGCCAAAAGGGTCTTTTTCATCGTTTTTAGGGCTTTTGCCACTTTTGAGACTGGCTTGGGTAAGGGTTTCTGAAAAAATCATCCAACTGCGGAGGGTGTGAGTAGTGGCCCAGATTGTCCCGCCGGCGCACAATTCAATGCGTGATGTAAGGACTCAATGAGATTGTCCGTATGGACATCCCCGTATTCTATCATCTTACCCATGAATGCCGCCATCCCCCAGCTCGATCCCCGAAGCCTACCCTGACTCACGCCCCACGCCCGAGCTGTTACTACTTGCCGCTGTGGTGCAAATGGCGCTACGTGACTTGCAGAAGCGCCAGCACCGGGTGGAAGCACAGGCGTTTATCGACTTCCAAGAACTAGACTTGTTCTGTGAGTGGCTGGAATGGGATGTGGAGGCGATCCGGCAGGCAGCAGCCAGGGGCGTGGCAACGCAATATGTGAGGTGGGCGTGAGAAATGGAATTGAAGTGTAGTTCATAGGCGACACAACCACCAGATAGTCCAATTTAACGCGCCAGGATGGCCTGGAATGGCATTTCTCGGTGCGGGCAATGTAATAGATTCTACAGCCATGCTAAGTCTTCAAATGGCTGGAAACACCATGTCTTCCGCATCCATTGACAAGGCAGTAGAAAACCCCTGCACAGGCGTACAGGAGTTTGGTTAGCATGACTCAAGGTTATCAGAAGTAGGGCGCCAACCCCACATGACACAGTCTGGTCAAAGCGAGTTAATTAGGGGCCTGTGCATTCGTCAGCGATATTACATTCGTTGTCGCCGACTCTGTCTTCGTTAAGTCTACAGGCATTTTCCCCATTGCACGATTCATTCCCGACTCTGCCTTGGTTGTCTTGGCAGGCTTCTTCATCGTTACACGATTCATTTCTGACTCTGCCTATGTTCTCTCTGCAGGCGCTTACCCCATTACACGATTCATCGCCTACGTCGCGTCGTTGTCCCGGCAAGCTTGGAATGCATCACAGGAATAGGCCTTAATGTCGCCGTCGTTGTTGCGGTTGCGGCCATCCAAGATTTGCTGACTGTAAAGTACAACAGGTTGAATCAACCCATGCGTTTAGATATCTCAACTGAAGCTGAACATCGAACGGCATTCTGCATTTCCACTAAGGGGTTGGTCTTGTGACTGGGCTGGGATGTGGTGCTGTGCCGGCTGCGAGCAGGGAGGTAGATTTTGGGGTAATCATAGGAGACGGCGAAAATAAATGGCAGACTCCTCATATTTAAGCGCATGGTAAAAGGAGGCAGCTCGCCGGGTTGCGAGCGCTACGAGTCGTGACCCTCTATCCTGAGCCCAATCTTCAAACGCCGACATCAACGCCGCACCAACCCCCTGTCTTCTCCAGGACTCGATCACGGCGACTTCTTCCACCCACGACACGCGACCATTTGCAAAGAAGGTCAAGTGATCAAAGCCAAGCAGATAGGCAATCAGCTCGCCATCTGTTTCCGCAACCCCTAACCATGCCATGTCATCCTGAAAAAGATCGGAGAAACTCTCGGCAAAGCAATCTCGATCCACATTAAACGATGTGGCGAAGCTCTGAGCGATGGGAAACAACGCGTCCTCATCGTTTGGACGCGCAGGGCGCAGGAAAAAATTTTGATTCTTCATGTCTGTCTTCCAAATCTGTTATACTCTGCCCGTGCTGGCAGCAACCAGCACAGCATATCTGCCCTCCTGGTTTAGGCGCCAACCAGGGCCAGGGGGGTGGCTTCGAGGTCGTCTTCCGATTCGTCCTCATACATACCAACTAGATAATCCACACTAACCTGTAGAGCGCGGGCGAGACGATTTGCTTGTTGACATAACTACGCCCCATTCCCCACCTATCACGACAATAATCCTCGAAGGTGACGTATTGCGTGAGGGATAACAGGCTTTTCGACCTTAGAGGCTAAAAGTACTGTTCACCGCTCTTTGACAACTGAATAGACGAAAGGCGCCGGCGTGGTCAACCGGCGCCTCTGTGGCTTGGCACACTCCTGGCACACTAAGAGACAAAATCAGGCAATTTTACTCAATACCTGACAATGTCTTATTTGAATAAAAGCCCCGCACCTTCTGTGGCTATCTATTGTAAGATATTGTATTTATTGGTCTAATTATTAGTAGCGATAATGATCTGATTTGAATGGACCGTCCTGCGACACCCCGATGTAATCAGCCTGTTCCTTGGTCAGCTTAGTCAGTTTGACGCCTAGCTTATCAAGATGTAAGCGGGCAACTTCTTCATCGAGTTGCTTCGGCAAGGTATACACGCCAATCTCGCGCTGGTTTAACCACAAATCCATTTGCGCCAACACCTGATTGGTGAACGAATTGGACATCACGAACGACGGATGTCCCGTCGCGCAACCTAAATTCACCAGACGGCCCTCAGCCAGTAGAAAGATGGCATGACCGTCGGGGAAGATATATTTGTCGACCTGGGGTTTAATATTTTCCTTCACAATACCGGGATAATCGCACAGCTTTTCAACCTGAATTTCATTATCGAAATGGCCGATATTGCAAACAATGACTTGATCCCTCATCTGCGCCATATGATCAACGCGAATGATATCGGCATTACCAGTTGCGGTGATAAACACATGCGCCTCACTTAAGGCATTCTCAACCGTGGTTACTTCAAAGCCTTCCATGGCGGCCTGCAGGGCACAAATCGGATCGATTTCAGTCACCAACACCCTGGCGCCAAAGCCACGCATGGATTGCGCACACCCTTTACCGACATCGCCATAGCCACACACACAGACTACCTTACCGGCCACCATCACATCCGTCGCCCGCTTGATACCATCGGCTAGAGACTCCCGGCAACCATACAGGTTGTCGAACTTAGATTTGGTAACCGAATCGTTGACGTTAATAGCGGGAAACAGCAAGGTTTGATTTTCCAACATCTGGTAGAGACGGTGGACACCCGTCGTGGTCTCTTCAGAAATGCCTTTAAGGTCAGCGGCTATGTTGTGCCAGAAACTTGGATCGCGTTCCAATTGACGTTGCAGCAAAGCATTCACAGTAGAAAGTTCTTGATTGGTGGTCGGTTCGTCCAGAATCGCCGGATTATCTTCGGCCTGGTAGCCACGGTGCACCAGTAAGGTGGCGTCGCCGCCGTCATCCACAATCAAGTTCGGTCCACTAGCAGGAAAACTTAGCGCCTGCAGGGTGCACTCCCAATATTCTTCCAGTGATTCCCCTTTCCAGGCAAAAACTGGTGTACCCGTCGCTGCAATGGCCGCAGCGGCATGGTCTTGGGTTGAGAAAATATTGCATGACGCCCACCGTACATCGGCGCCAAGCGCCTTTAAGGATTCGATGAGCACGGCGGTCTGAATCGTCATGTGCAGCGATCCTACGATACGGGCTCCGGCAAGCGGCTGCTCACTCGCGTACTTCTGGCGCACTGCCATCAGACCAGGCATTTCATGTTCGGCAATAACAATTTCTTTTCGCCCAAACTCAGCCTGTGGCATATCAGCTACCTTAAAATCCATCCCGGAATAATCAGGCAGCTGGATATCAGACGGATTGGTCATCATGGTTCCTTTCAACAGTTCAAGGTACGTTTGTCATCAAGTTCATGGATATGTACAGGATAGTCGACACCCTGAAAATGGACCTCAGTGGTCTGCAACACATGAATACTTGGATTGAGTTGACTGGGCACAGCTCCGACCTGCAAGTCCGTACGCAGAACCAATCTATAAAAATTTAGGCGATACAAACAATTATAGCAAGCAACAATCCGGTAACTTTGCTGAAGCAGCAGTTGATACGGGTCATACAGGTAACGATTGTAAATACCCGTTCAGAGGATGGCAACACACGCCACACGCCCACAGCAAACTTACTTCATCACGGGTGTTGCTGCCGGCTATATTGAGACAAAAGGCACCCTGCCTTACGGTGTATGAACGGTTGCGGCAACCAAACCTTTCCGAACGCCTACACAGCACCGCAGCAGTGGGTGTCGCTGTCAGAACATACTGTGCCTGGTAATCGCACCGTGAAGGTTGCCCCATCCCCCTGACTACTTTCCACCCCAATCGTCCCATTGTGTGCGAGCAGGACCTGACGCGCAATGGCCAGGCTTAATCCCTGCCCTTCGGTGTGGTGGGCGACGTCTGTATAGGTAAACTTCTCGAACACATGCGGCAGGAAGTCCGCATCGATGCCTGCACCCTGATCCGTCACCGTTAAGCAGAAGCCCGCATCGTCACGCCAGACCCTAATCACCACACGGCCATCCACTGGGCTGAAGCGGACCGCGTTGTCAAGCACCGCCGTAACTACACACTGCATCTGCTGTGGGTCAAGCATGATGATAGCCGAATCCGGGAGCACCTGATCGATCGTCAGGTGGCGTTCCGACGCGCATGAAGTAACGGCACCGACAGCCCTGCGCACCACCTCACACAGATTCGTAGGTACGAACTGAAAGTCCCACTTGCCGGATTGCATGGCACTCAGGGCGAGCACCTTGTCAAACAAACTCAGAAGGCGTTTGGCGCTATGATGTGCCATGCCAGCGAACATGATCCGTTCCTCAACCTCCATGTGCTCTTCTGACATGAGCATCTCAAGGGCCGGGATAATGCCGTTGAGCGGCAGACGCGTTTCGTGACTCAGGAGCGAAAGCAAATCGGACTTGAGTTGGTCCACTTCTTCCGCGTACTTGAGCCGCAGATAGACACACACTTTGGCTAACAGTTCCTCTTCGTCGAAGGGCTTGGTGATATAGTCGTCTGCCCCGACCTCATAGCCTCGCAAGCGCTCTTCAACCATCGCTTTGGCAGACACGATAATGATTTTGGTATGTTGAAGGGCAGGATTTTCTCGCATCCGCCGGCACGTCTCGTAGCCATCAATCCCAGGCATCATGACGTCCAGTAGAATGAGGGCAGGTTGGAACTCCGTCGCCACAGCCAGGGCTTCCTCTCCGCAGGCTGCGGTCGCCAGATGGTAGTCATCGCCCAAAATGTCTTCCAACAACATGACGTTGGGGCGATGATCATCCACGATCAAGATTCGACTGTGAGATTGCATGCTCATATGTCCGAGTTGTGCAGGCCTTCAGGCAATGCGTTGCGGGTTCGGTTTTCTGGATCCATATCTATCCTTGAGGCATCGTGTGCTCACCATCCCCAACCAACGCTGAGGCTACCCTGACTTCGTCTGGTCTTTGCCACGGCAGCGCAAAGGCGAACACTGCACCACCTTGCGGGCTGTTCTGGGCCCAGATATGCCCCCGGTGGGCGGTGATGATTTCGCGGCTGATGGCCAACCCCAGCCCGGTCCCCCCAGCGCCGTTCTTGGTCTCGCTCGACTGGACAAACTTATCAAAGACCGCTTCCAGTTCCGCCTCCGGGATGCCGGGGCCTTGGTCGATAACAGCGACCAGAACGCAGCTCTTGGCTCGGCGTATATTGAGGGCAATCATGCCGCCCTGAGGCGAAAGCTTGACTGAGTTGTTCAACAAGTTGCGGACGACTTGCGATATCTTCCCTGGGTCGAGGACGACCTTCGTGGTGTCATCGGGTGGGGTGTATTGGAGCATCAGATCACGTTCGTCGAGCAAGGAGTGGAACTCGTCTACCACCGTCGCGAGCAGCACGTGCAAGTCAACCGGCTCAAACGACATGGACATCTTGCCGACCTCCAATTTAGCCAGGTCGAGCAAATCGTTAAGGAGAGTCAGGAGGGACCCGCCACTTTGGTCGATCTGCGCGAAGTAGTCGTGGAGCTTCTGCGGGGTAGCGGTGAGGGCCTTTTTGAGACCACGTCTGGAAAAGCCCAGGATGCAGTGCAGGGGGGTGCGCAGTTCATGCGACATGTTGGCCAGGAACTCGCTCTTGGCCTGATTAGCAGCTTCTGCCGCCTCTTTCGCTTGACGCAGCTCTTCTTGCCCCCGTTTGAGCGTGGTGATATCGCGGGAGATGCCCGTAACCCCGATGATGTTGCCATCGGTGTCACGCATGGGTGAAGCGGAAACGAACGCGTCAAAGGAAGTCCCATCCTGCCGTTTATTGGTGATCTCTGCTGTATACCCCTCGCCGCCTTCGACCAAGTGACTATGCAATGCCATCCCCTCTGAAACATCGGCATACAACAGATCGATTGACTGACCCAAGATTTCCGCTTTGCTGTAGCCAAAGGCCCGTTGCGCGGCACGGTTAAATTCGGTGATGTTGCGCTGCGGGTCGACGCAGATAATGATATCTAACGAACTCTTGATAATATTTTCGGCATAGTCCTTAGCCATGCGCAGTTCGGCTTCCACCTGCTTACGCTGATTAATCTCGGCTTGCAGACGTTGGTTGACGTGCTGCAAATTGGCGGTTCGCTCTGCCACGCGAGCTTCCAGCTCATCACGAACGTTGCCGAGATTTTCTTCAAGTCGAAGCTGCTCGCTATGTTCTTTGGCGCGGTCCAGTTCAGCAATACGCTGGTGCAGTTCGGCCATGCCATGAATGAGTTGTTTGGTGGTCTGTCTGATACGGATCATTGGCCCTCTCGGGTTTCCCCTCCTGGGGACGCGGCAGGTGCGGGGCCCGCCCCCGCATTTTGAAATTAGCAGGTACA
>JAPULM010000289.1 GCA_027294925.1 bacterium | reverse complement strand
GATTTGGGGGATTAATGGATCGAGATGCCTCTTTTACACCATATCCGCCGGGCTCTTGACGCTCAGCCCGGGTTTGTTGAGCACATGCGTATAAATCATTGTCGTTGACACATCTGCGTGGCCCAACAGTTCCTGCACAGTGCGGATGTCATATCCCGCTTCCAGCAGGTGGGTGGCAAACGAATGGCGCAAGGCATGGCAGTTGACTTTTTTCGTGATCCCTGCGGCCTGTGCGGTCTTTTTCACCGTTTTTTGCAAGCCATTCTCATGCAAATGATGACGTCTTACCTTGCCGGAACGCGGATCGATAGACAAGCGCCCGGAAGGAAATACATATTGCCACCCCCACTCTTTTGCGGCATTCGGATATTTTCGACTCAACGCCTCCGGGAGAAAGACCTCCCCGAGTCCGCGCTGCACATCCGCCTCGTGCAACTGTTTGGTGTCATGCAGATGCGCTTGTAGACGTTCTCGGTATCGTTCCGGCAGCGGCACAACACGATCCTTTTGCCCTTTGGCATTACGGACTACGATTTGATGATAATCAAAGTCTAGGTCATGAATCCGCAGGCGCACACACTCCATCAGCCGCAAGCCGCTTCCATACAGTAATCCGGCCATGAGCGAGAACGTGCTATCTTTCATGCTGTCGAACAACCGCTTCACCTCCGGGCGCGATAGCACGACTGGCGAGGTGCGCGGACGTTTGGCGCGGCTATAGGCGGCCAGCTCCCCTAAAGGTTGAGCCAACACCTGATTATACAAGAAGCTTAACGCATTAAGCGCCTGATTCTGCGTACTTGCTGAGACCCCGCGCTGTACGGCAAGATACTCTAGGAAAGCAACGACCTCGTGCGGTCCCATTTGATGTGGGTCGTTGTCGTCATGAAAGGCCAGATAGCGCATCATCCAGCTAACGTACGCCTGCTCGGTGCGGATTGAATAGTGACGCCGCCGGATCTCGATTTTAAGCCGCTCAACCACCTCCGGATAGCGCTGTGTTTTTGTACCTGGTGTCGATGTTTTTACCTTTTGAGCCAATCGTTGCGGCAACGGATCATTAGTTCTAGCCAGTGTGGCGTGACTCGCCTCTAGCTCTCTAGCCAATGCCAACCAGTAATCCCAGTCGAAATCAACTGCCCATGCGGTCCGCACTAATTCGACAAAGAGGATTTGAATCGTTTCGATAACCTGACGAAACTGCCAGCCTTGAAGCTGTTCTTTTCTGTCTAATTCTCTAAAATACTGCTCCACTTGTTGCGCCGTGTGTTGTGCTAGCGGCTGTCCCTGGTAAGCGCTGACATACTGTTCTGCGCGCTTGACATACCTTGTCATCACCGATAACGGCGGCCAGAGTCACATAGTGACGGCTGAGTTGTCAGATGCTGAGGTGGCAGCATATAGATCACACCCAGAGACGTTCTTCGACCGCGTCGTGCCCGTTTCAACAAACACCGAGGATCCGATGGACTTGTATGAGTTCTTTCAGAACGGCTACAGAGAGACGCCGCGAGGGAAGCTGCTCGAGTTCATGAGTGATGCGCCTGATATCGAGGAGTTGAAAAAGCTGCCAGATAACGAATTGCTATTCGCCTACGCCGAACGACTGACACACGCGGCGATGCGCAATAGGAATCCGTAGTTTTATGCAACAGAACCTGGCGGAGTTGGAAAACCGGGGTCGGACTCAGATTAATCCAGTATCTTGCTGGCCAAGTCTACGCCTAACAAGGCGCTGCAGGCGACGGGTGACAGCGTAGTTTTTTTTGTGGGTCGTGTTCCTCTCGCCTGTCACCCGCGCCTGAGCTTGGTCGATAGGCTGACCGCGGAGCGGTCAGCCTATCGGCTGCTGTTGAGTGCTTTGCACTCTCACGACCTTATCCTTATTCGTTAGACCCCATTCTTCATGGAGGACATCCTATGGCTTGTGGTTAAAGGTGAAAATCGGTATCCTCTTTGTAGATACAAAGGAGGGGCCTATGAAAGCGCGTATCCAAAAGTGGGGGAATAGCTTAGCCTTACGCATCCCGAAGTCGTTTGCCGTTGAGATCCACCTAGAGCAAGGTGCGCTGGTCGAGATCTCGCTACACGACGGCAAGTTGCTCGTCACGCCACTGTCTCGCCCGGCCATCACCCTCGAAGAATTGCTCAAGCACGTGACTCCGCAGAACCTGCATCATGAAGTCGATACGGGACCAGCGGTCGGAGGGGAAGTGTGGTAGAGGCATCAGGAGCTTATGTGCCCGAACGCGGGGATGCGGTCTGGATCAGTCTGCATCCCCAGGCGGGGCATGAACAGGCGGGGCGGCGGCCTGCGGTGGTCCTGTCGCCGTCGGCATACAATGGTCGGGTAGGGTTAGCACTCCTATGCCCAATCACAAATCAGCGCAAGGGATATCCGTTTGAGGTACGCATTCCAACAGGGTTGCGCGTGACGGGTGTGGTGTTGGCCGATCAGGTCAAGAGTCTGGATTGGCGGGCGCGCCAGGCAGAGTTTATCGGCATGTTGCCAGTAGAGACAATGGCAGAGGTAATGGCAAAGCTTGCGACCCTGTTGTCAGACCCAGTCTAACACAGCACTGCACCTGACTGCCTACAGCGTTCGCTGCGCTTCCGCTTCCGGCAGCAGGTGAGTTTTCGCGTTATGTGGCGGCGCTTCCCAAAGACTGAGATATAAGGTATGTGACTGCCGAGTGCTCTGATCGGGGGACGCTCGCGTAGACCTCGATACGCTTGACTTTTTGCCAACCGGAAGTAGGCCGAGAGGCTTGAGGAACACCGATATGCAACGTGAGTCAACATCGAGCGATTTCATCTCAACCGTTCGAAACCTGGCACCGCTCATTGCCGAACATCGTCAGACCTTTGATCGTGACCGATGTCTACCCGAACAAGTGTTCGCAGCTTTAGCAGAAGCGGGCCTCTTTCGACTTTGGTTGCCCAAAAGCCATGGTGGCCCGCAGCTTTCTCCGTTGGAGTTCATGGAGATAGTCGAAGAGGCTGCTGCGCTCGATGGCTCGGTGGGGTGGCTGGTGGGCAACGGGGCAGGAATGAGCCGAGTCGCCGGGTATCTCGACCCGGCGGTGTCGCGTGTAATGTTCGAAGATCCCCAGTCGTTTGTGGTGAGTGGAACAATGCCGAACAGGATAGCCACCCCGTGTGATGGTGGATATCTCGTTTCTGGCCATTGGACGTTTGCAAGTGGTAGCAATCACGCCAACTGGTACATGGGTTTGTGCCGAGTGGCTAATGTCGAGGGAAATACGAACCCGCAGATGATCGGCAGCTACTTTCATGCTCGCGATGTCACGCTCATCGATACGTGGCATGTGTCTGGTTTGAAAGCGACGGGCAGCAATGACTTCGAGGTCAAAGAGGTTTTTGTGCCCGAGCAGTATTCGCATCCCCAATTGGGCGGGAGGGCCACAGTAGACGATGTGCTGTATCGTATTCCTTGGGGCTCAATATTCTCTTGGACCGTTGCCGTTGTTCCGCTTGGCATAGCGCGTGGGGCAATGACCTGCGCTGCTGATATAGCAAGCCGAAAGGGGCGCCAAGGTAGCAACGCATTGCTACGCGACAGGGAAAGTGTCCAGCTTGAATTGGGAAGATGCGAGGCCCTGATCAGGGCCGCGAGAGCCTTTTTAATAGACGCAATGAAGAAACTGATGGCCGCCGTGGATATTGGCGGTGAGTCCTTGAGCGAAGCTCGGCTTGGCCTACGTTTGGCTTGCACTCACGCTGCAGACTCGGCACGCGCTGTATTGGACAGCGTCACGGCCATGCTTGGTGCTGTCTCAATCTTTGAGACGACGATTCTCGAACGTTGCCAGCGTGACGTACTGGCAGCGGCCAAGCATATAGCGATGAGCCCCAATAACTACATTATGGGCGGCCGCTCGGGCCTTGGATTAGACCCTGGCCCAAGGTTCTGATTAGAAGGCCACGCTTGGCAACGAACGTGTTGGAATTTGGTGCGCTCTTCCGGCCGAGGGAAACCCCACCTTCACTGTTCACTGAGACGCGTAGGCGAGGCGGGAGCGATGAGACCGGCAATGTACAGGAATGCGATGCTACGGCACCCTGGGGTCGCTCCTGTCAGCAGAATCTTGCGCCTTGACTATCGAGGTCAAGGCAGAACGCCTCTGTTCGAGTATCAGCATGCAGAATAGCCACATAACGAATAAGGATAGATCGTGAGAGCGAAGCGAACCACGATCTTATCCTGTAGTTGGACGAGCCCGGGCATCCGACGGGACGCTTCATATAAGCAAATATCTTTTTTGAGCTCTCAGGCGGTGTGTGCTGTGGTAGGATGAGTCCTTTATTCAAGGCGAGCGAGTGCCCTAGCCTGCGAACAAGCTAAAAAAACAAGGCTATTTCATAAAAAGCTCGACCCTCCTGTGTCAGGTGGATGGTGTTTTTTTACGTCAGCGAAAACGACACTTTTCATTTCCCATTGCTGGCTTATAGGACCTGGGAAATCCCGCCAAGGGCGGTCACAGCGGGCAATGCCAATATGCCTACTGAGTCAGAAGTCAGAAATAAGCCGCTTTAGTCGCCTATTGGTAATCGTGCTGTGAGAACTACCCCGATTGCCACGCAGGCCGGAGAAAAGCCACCACAGCCATCGGTGCTTGGCACCTGGGACACTTGAAAACTGGCCTTGGCCGGGGCAACCTAGCTGCAATCATGACCTTGAAGGCGAGTTGCACCACAGACAGCAGCTTTTTTGCCTTGCCGTGTAGAAAGCCATAATCTCTGACGCGGCGAAAGCCTTTGGGCAAGACGTGTTGCAACACCAGCCATAAAAAGTCTTCGCCCGCGAGGGTGCGATATCGCGTTTTGCCGGTACGGCCTTCGATATATGTAAAGGTCACCTGTCGGTGCTGATTGGAGACGATATTGTTTTCACTGATGACGCCCCGGTAGAGATAGCGGCACAAGTATTTCAAGGCGGCTTGGCCTTTGCCGACAGGAGAACAGTCGCTAACATTTCTCCGGTAGATTCGCGGGGATGGAGAGTCCTGCCTTGTTGATGGCGTCGAGAAATCTAGCACGAAATACCTTGGCCAAGGCAGACGCACTGAAACAGGTATTTGCCTTGTTTCTTTTTCCATTGCCGCCTGCGCTTGTCGATGCCGCCACCTGGCGCCACGGCATGCACATGGGGATGATAATCCAGCTGCCTGTTATGGGTATGGCGTATGACCGTCATGCCCATGTCGGCCCCCAGATGTGTTGGACTTGAGCCCAAACGCTTTCAGCGTGCTGGAGACGCAAGCAAACAACCTATTGTAAATGTCGGTCTGATGATGCCAGGCCAGTTGCCTGAGTTCATCGGGCAAGGTGAAGGTGACCATAAAATAGTCAACCGGCAACAACTTGGCCTGCTGACACCCAAGCCATTTCGTGGCCTCATGGTTTTGACACTTGGGGCAGCTGCGGTGTCCACAGGACAGGAGCCGCCGCTCGGCCTAGCCGCATCCGGTGTACGGCATCGTTGTATAGCGCGGATGGCGCTCAGATGGCTGGGGAGGAGCCGGGCGGCATATTTTGCCTTGCAGGCCGCATCGTACTCATCAACGATAGAGGCGAGTTCGATGATCACAGCCTGCGCAGATCGACGTGCAAGGTACTTACCAGGCGGTTGATGATGATTGCTGCCTTTTGTTCGGTGGCCTCGGTCAGATGGGCGTAACGCGCCGTGGTG
>JAPULM010000288.1 GCA_027294925.1 bacterium | reverse complement strand
TCCGACCGGGTACGGCTCCGTACGCGGCTCCCAGACCAGACACCCGGCGGCGCGCCCCTTGTCGGCAATCGCATCTACGGCAGCACGGGTTTCCAACGCAAATCCAACATGACTGTAATCGGTGGGCGCCTGCTCTTGCCTGGCGCCACCCGGCACCATGGCAAAGATAAAATCCTGCTCTCGGTAAGGCTCCGCCAACCACACCACTCGGTTCCCTGCGTCGCTGCGCTCGTGCACCACCCGCATGCCACAAAAATCCTCATAGAAGGCAATACAGGCATCGAGGTCTTGTACATGCATGGCCAGGTGGGTCAAAACAGGCGACATAGCCACACCTTTCGTCTATGGTTTAACCGTCTCTTGGGGTTCCTCTCTCTAGAAAGGGTAGACAGCACGATCAAAAAGGTCAATCCTTAGGGCCTACACTACCAATGCGCCAACGCTAAAATGCCGTTTGATTTTCCTATTATCTGGTTCAAGCTTAAACCCAACACCTGGAGCCAGGACAACGCACCGGCGCAATCAAGCCTACATCACGTGGCCCTGCTGGCGGCAACATCATCTAGCAAATTGCCAATGAGACGCAAACCATGGTTATCCTCCATGGTGAGGATCGATTCAGGGTGGAACTGCACGCCCTCTACCGGCAGCGTGCGGTGACGTACGCCCATCGCCACATCTTCCCAGGTGGCCGTGACCTCTAAAACGTCCGGAATTTGATCGCCCACCAGTGAATGGTAGCGGCCCACCGGCAGGGGAGAGGGGAGATCACGATAAATGCCTGTACCCGTATGTTCGATGAGACTCTGTTTGCCATGATAAGGACGCGGCAGAACACGCAGCGTGCCGCCAAAATACTCAATCAACGCCTGCTGCCCAAGACAGACGCCTAAAATTGGCAAGATGCGATGAAAATGGCCGATGTAGTCCATCAGGTGGCCAGCATTGGCAGGGATCGAGGGACCGGGCGAAAGCACCAGCAAGTCGGCCTCGGATGAGGCCACAATATCCACCGGCACATCATTGCGATACACCTGTACCTGACATTTCAGACGTCGAAAATAGTCCACCAGATTGAACGTAAATGAGTCAAAATTGTCAATAACGGTAACCCGCATCATCATTCTCCTAGCAAAATCCCATCTGACAGGGGAAAGATTTGACATCTGTCCCCAGGCACTTTACACCCGTTCATACGCCAGTTGCCGCATGCCCCATTCGATTTCGGTATCATCTGGTGAGGCCTCAATGAGCGCCTGTAACGCCCGCTCCATATCAGCGAGCGTCTCGGCGGCATAATGCTGGCGAATGAACGGCTGCTGTTTACACGTTTGCAGGTTCAGGAAAAACATGGTGGCGGCTTGAGACGTTTGCACCGGTACACGCCGCACTTGACTCGCACGCCTGCGTAACAACTTCGGGGTCGGCCAAGCCATGTAAATCCTGCCCAGCATACATATGGGTTGCTTGATCGGCAAGCAAGGCCGTCACCATATCCAGATAGGTGGTAAAAAGAAAGCTATTGGTATGAATCCATTCCACTTCTTCCAGCAACAAACACCCCTTTGGCCGTAGCTGCGTGGCCCAGGCCGCCAACACGCCCTGCGGATCGCGCAAGTGAGCCAGCAACAAACGCGCATAAAGCAAGTCAGCAGCCTGTGTTGGAAAAGGCACAACAGTCACATCGTGCAAACGAAACATAACCTTAGCCGTTTGGGTTTGCTCGGCAAGCGCAATGAAATGCTCGGACTTATCGAACCCCACAACACGGTCGCCGTCAAGTGCCTTGGCCAACAGGTGCGTAGTATGCCCTGGGCCGCATCCCAAATCTACTATACATTCGGGCCTGAAGGTCATCACATCATCAAGAAACACCTGCGTCGACGCGGCATAGACATCAGCCAGCACCTTGAGACGCTGGGCGGCAATATCGGTATCGCCAAACATATATTGCATCTGCCCGCTCCTTACCCCTTATTCAACGCTGTCCAATGCTTCCAACAGGGCCCGCGCCTTGGCCTCGGTTTCGGTATACTCCGAGGCCGGATCGGAGTCATATAGCAGAGTCGCGCCAACCCGCACCTTCACCTCATACCTGGGCTCAGGGCTCGGCGACCGTTGTACGAGGTGAGCGGTGCGAATAATAATGCCGGTATCCAGTTGGCCAGAGAAAGTCAGATAGCCCACGTTACCCCCGTAATACCCGCGGCGGCTGTGTTCCTTCTCATCAATATAGGTCATCGCCGCAGCTTTGGGCGCCCCGGTCAGGGTGCCAGCATTGAGACTAGCAATGAAGGCGTCAAAAGCGGTCAGGCCTGGCGCTAGGTGCCCCTCAACCTGTGCCACCGTATGCATGACGCGAGAATATTTCTCGACATAGCGATAATCGCTGACTGTCACGCCGGGTTCGCACACTCGGCTAACGTCGTTACGCGCCAGATCGATGAGCATATCGAGCTCTGACTTCTCCTTTTCCGAGTTGAGCAAAAACATCATATTATGGTAATCGGTCAGGCTGTCGGCACCGCGCGGCACGGTGCCGGAGATCGGACGCGCCTGCACAAGGCCGTTCTCTACCCGCACAAACATCTCCGGCGAGGCGCCCACTAGGGCTTCATCGCCGTAGTCCACATAGAACTGGTATGGCGACGGATTGATGTCTCGAAAACGCCGGTAAAGCTCAAGCGGTGAACGGTAATAATCGCCCGTGAAGCTATGCGACAGCACCACCTCGAAAAATTCGCCAAGCCGCATCTGCTCGCGCGCTTCATCCACCGTCGCCATAAACGCCTCGCGCCCGGTATCCGATTGCAGCTTATGCGGGATGCGGGGCAAATCAGCAACGGTATAGGTCGGTTTCGGCTCGCACAACGCGGCGAGTCGATTGCGCACCGCCTCAGTAGCCGGTACTGAGGGGTCGCCAAAATCGTACACATAGATCAGTGCTTGCTCACGCATATGATCGTAGAACAGTAAGATATCGGGTAGAAAGAGCCGAAAATCCTGCGTTGGAATAGCCGGCAAGCGCCCCGGCAAAGGCTCAAAGAGACGTACAAAATCGTAGGCAAAGGCGCCGTAAAGCCCTAGAAACCGATCATCACACCGGAAGGTATGGATCAACTGCCGAATCACCTGCGAGATGTTGTTGAGCTGTAAGCGTTCAGCCTCGGCAACCGGCCGCCGCTCGCAGGGCACGACGCCTTGTATCATCTGGTCGCTGTACTGTACATCCGGACAACAAGGAAAATCGTCTGCTGTGAGGCGTTGCAGGATATTCTGTCCATAGGCATTCAAAGAACGCATGCAAAATGTATCGTCTTTACCCTCAAGCAAAATTGGCGGGTCCACCACTGCCAACGAATAACGCCCGTAGACCCGTGAGATGTCGACGGACTCATACAGAACGCCCGGGGTATCGGCATTCAGCCGTTGGAATAACGGCAGCGGCGCCAGCCTTTCCAGACTGTAATCCAACGGCACGGTCAGACGACGAATTTGCCCGCGGCCATCCCCATACGTCAAGATTTCCTCACGCGGCGTGCAGGTCAAAATATCATTCAGAATAGGATAATCCATCGCAACGATTGATGACGTCATTGATTCATCTCCATGCATAAATTAGCGCATCACCTGTCGGCAGACAGCCTAACGGCCTTGCAGCAGTCGAATAGCCGTATAAATAGAACCCAAATAAGGAAGAAGACCAGAACGGCAAAGAAAGCGTAGGATAGCTTACCAGCGCCACCAAGGAGAGGTGCGCCATCGCCAAGAGGGGGCCAGAGGAACAGGCGGATACAACGCAGAAAGCGATTTGTGCGTCTGATGTCGGTCAGGAGGTCGGGTTGCAATGCGAGGATGCATGCGTCATCTCCTTTCATGCACACCTATGGTGGTTAATTACGAATGCTGACACTATACAGAAAAAGTCAGATTCTTGTCAAACATCTTCGGCACAAAGCATTGATACTCTGGGCAAATATTGATCCGTTTTGACAAAATTATCCAGCCGTTTCATGCCAACGCCACTGACTAAATCATTTGGGTGACCGTTTGATTGCTTGACAGACGGTACAGAGTTCCCTTAGGATAGCCCATTCACATCCAGTGCTTGCTACTTTTTGCTACTGGTTTCCTGGTTCTAGCGACAGAGATATAAGGAGAGTCCGCATGCAACACCTCGTGCACACTATTGTCCGCGCGCTTGTGGATTACCCCGAAGCGGTTGATGTAAAGCAGATAGATGGCGAGACGACCTGTATTCTCGAAGTCCGGGTCGCACCACAAGACATTGGCAAAGTCATCGGACGACAAGGCCGTAATATTGCAGCCTTACGTACGTTGTTACATGCGGTTGGTGCCAAAGAACGTAAGCATACCTTGCTTGAGATTGTCGAAGATCGACCTGACGACTGGCGTTAGCCTAAGCACAACTTGTGTGGCCTGGCTAACCAATAGCGACGGTCATGCGACAGACCGGCAGCACCGTTTATCGCTCACGCATCTGACCACCTGTTGCCACGCATGAGAGAGACGTTCTCGAGTCATTTGCTTGGCATTACCTGTCTCGTGCTATTCCTATCCCCTTGTGTGCAAATAAGGATCGCGCTTATGCCCATGGCGTCCATTAATGGCATTAACTTGTACTATGAAATTACCGGCAGTGGCGCGCCACTCCTGTTGTGCCATGAATTTGCCGGCGATTACCGCAGTTGGGAGCCACAGGTACGCTATTTCGCCCGGCGCTATCAAGTCATCACCTACAATGCCCGCGGCTACCCGCCGTCAGACGTGCCGGAAGACGTCAGTGCGTATTCGCAAACGCAGGCGATGGAAGACCTCGTTGGGCTCATGCGGCATCTCAATCTCCCGCCAGCCCACTTGGTGGGGTTATCGATGGGCGGTTATACGGTACTGCACGTCGGACTCACACACCCTGAAGTGACACGTTCACTGGTCGTCGGCGGCTGCGGCTACGGCTCGCTGGCGCAAGATCGTGAGAAGTTCCAACAAGATGTCGAGCAAACAGCGCAAACCATTGAACGCCAGGGCATGCCCGCGATGGCCGAGTTCTACTCCAGGGGCCCCACCCGGGTACAGTTTACCGACAAAGACCCAAGAGGCTGGCAAGAGTTTGCCAACCAACTCGCTACCCAGTCGACGCTCGGCTCAGCCCTCACCTTCCGTGGCGTCCAGGCGCAGCGGCCGTCGGTGTACGAGTTGGAAGACCAAATGCGGCAATTGCAGGTGCCCACCCTAATCATCACCGGCGATGAAGACGAACCGTGCCTCGAACCTGCCTTGTTGATGAAACGCGCTATCTCGCCTTCCGGCCTGGTGGTGTTACCCAAAAGCGGACATACCATTAACCTGGAAGAGCCGGACGCCTTTAACCGGGCAGTAAACGATTTTCTCACCGCCGTCGAAGCAGGGAAATGGGGCCCGCGAAATCCTGCTTCTTTAAGTTCGTCGGCCATTTTACCGCCTGCTACTGAATCGTCGTAAGGCATGGCGCCACGGGTGATGGCACGGGCCCCAGATGGCGTGTGGTTTTTAAGGGGATGCCACCGACATGCATGCTATACTGTGCACACCATAGTCGGAGGGGCTCAGGAGACTTAAAACGTACGTTTCGGCGTAAAAAGTTCTTCAGAAGGCCAAGTTGCTTTAGCCTTGGGTAGCTCACCAAGATGGGGGGCAGAATGCGCTGGTTTCATACCGGCATTGATCGGCTGCATGTGGCGGTGACCAGCCGACTGGCGCCGCCTGTTTTCCGGCACGGCCTGGATTCGCCATCGCTGCAGCAGCACCTGGAAGCCGTCCAATTAGCTCTCCCAGCACTGACCAAGGCTCGGCATTACACCCTCACCACTGATACATTAGCCGGCCAGCTAGCGGCCGGTCTTCAGCTACGCCGCGGCTCACAACCCGATCTGCCCGTCGTCATTTATCACCACGGCATTGCCGAGATGCCCTACGACAAAAGTTTTCGGGGCATTTTTCGCACCGGTTTGTTGACGCAAGCCCATGTTGTAGCAGTGCGAGCGCCATTTCATCGTTCCTGGTTCGATTTAATGCGCGGTTTAGCCACCCTCAACAACTTTATGGCCATGTGCGCCGTGTCGATCAAGCTTATCGAAGCCGTACGCCATCTGATGCTGGACACTGGTGCCCGAGGCTGCCTGGTGGCCGGTTCGAGCCTGGGGGGATTTTTGGCTATTATGCATCATCTTATCTATGGGACAGCGGATGGCTATGCGCCATTGCTAGCCGGACCTGATTTCGCTCACCCGATGCTCAACACCCACTATCGCCGTTTCCTAGCCCGTCAGGCACTCGACAATCCACAACCGATCAAAGCACAGCTGGATTTCCGTCAAGCGTTCCAGCGTAGTGACACGCGCCGTGTTTTTCCGCTTCTTGCCCGCTATGACCTTGATATGCCATACGCCCATCATGCGGCCTGTTTCGCCGCCAGCCATGTCCCGGTGGTTACCATTGAGCGTGGACATATAACCGGTTTGTTCACCTTCTCGGCGCTCCGCGCTCATATCTTGGCCTGCCTATGCGCACAGTCGCCCTAAATTCGTTCTGGCCAGATACGTTTATGCACCATGACAAGCCTTTACTCAGCAAAAAAGACGGACGCAGCCTACCTGCACGTCACCAGCACCGATGACACTGCGGCGCTAAAACATAGCGCAGCCACATTGATACCTGTTGCTTCCCGAGATATCATCTACGGGTCTCAACGATACTATGGTGTTCGTTCATCGCCTATTAGGAGGGTTGTGTGAATCGCTGTTGGAAGCATTTATCTTCTTGTTTTTTCTTCTTCACCGCAAGTATGCTGCTCATCATGCCACATTGGGCCCCCGCCCAAACAAAAGAAGCGGCGATCTTAGCGCCAAAGGAAATTGCAATTAACGCCAGAAGCGCCGTCTTGATGGATCAAGCTACCGGACAGGTATTGATTACATACAACCAGAACCGCCATATTCCTCCTGCCTCGTTTGCCAAACTCCTGACGCTTTACATTGCCTTCGATGCCATCAAACGTGGTAAGTTGCATCTTGACGACGAAGTTTCCATCAGTAAAAAAGCCTGGAAGACCGGTGGCTCCAAAATGTTTATCAAAGTCAATACCAAGGTGCCGGTCCGAGAGCTCATCAAGGGTATTGTCGTGGTGTCGGGTAATGATGCCTGTGTCGCCTTAGCCGAACACTTATACGGCAGCGTGGACATCTTTGCCACCGTCATGAATGAGACGGCCGCCAAACTAGGCATGCAAAACAGTCATTTTACGAATCCCCACGGCCTACCGAATAAGCAGCAATATACCACGGCCTATGATATGGCCTTGCTCGCTAGACATTATGTGCGAAATTTTCCGCAAGCCTTGACTTTTCACAGCATGCAGGAATACACCTATGCCGGGATTCGACAGTACAATCGCAATCGGTTGTTGCGCAAAGATGCGTCAGTAGATGGCCTAAAAA
>JAPULM010000287.1 GCA_027294925.1 bacterium | reverse complement strand
CGGCCCCGACCCTTGGGAAGGAAAGCGTCTGCGCGGCAAACCGGCCATCGCCGAGGTGCTGTCGGCAAGGTTTGCAATCATCCCGGATATGCGCTGGATCGACATGTCGCACTTCATCTCCCCCGACGGCAGCAAGGCCTGTTCGGAGTGGACCGTCAAAGGCACGCCGAAAGACGGCGAGCCTATCGACTGGCTGGGTTGCGACGTGTGGACGTTTTTAAACGGGCTGGTGACGAAAAAAGATACATACTGGAAAACCATCGCGTGAATTCCACGGAACGCGCCCGCTCGGGGAACTTTAACGCTGACGCCAATTGTCGACACCGCAACAAAACACAGACTCCTCCTCCAGTGGCTGATTCTGATCGCAGTCATGTTGATCGGGACGATCGGGGGAGCTTGAACGACACCGTCGAGATAAATGGCCAAAAGATCCTGCACCCCATCAACCGGGAGGTGGTGACCATGCGCGGCATCATCTCCGGGGAGTATGTGGTCAACGTCTATTACTACGAATCGGTGACCCGGGGACCCGTGTCGGCGACGGTTCAGAAAGACAAGATCAACCCGGTGCTCGAGACGGTGTTCTTCGATCGCGTCGTTCTCGAGAAACAGGATGTGGAGAAGACCGTCGTGCACATGCCCGTGCTGCACGGTGTCCGTCATCTTTCTTACCGTTCGCCTTGATGATGTGGGCGACGTAGTCTCCCTTGGTAGCCGCCTTTATCCCAGGTCACGGTAGTCGAAAATCTCGCGCAAGCCCGGCTTCCACTCGGCGCCAGCTGCCTTGGCGAGCACGAAGTCCCAGTTGTTGTCGGTCATCGGTACTCTCCGGTTGCGTCTTCAGGTGCCTTTCCATGATGCCACGGGGGCGTCCCCGGTCTGGACTGAACCCCACATAGCGGCACTGCGCGACGAACGCCCTGCTACTTGTCCCCTGCGGACCACAGTTCGGGTTCGCCGACGATTTCCTGCCCCTCGACGCTGGGTTCATCTCCAGACGTTTCGGCCTTTTCGATAACGGACTTCACCACCGCCCACTGTACCTTCGAATGCTCGCCAAGCGGGTTGGGTGGAATGATGTCGGCCAGGGATTTGACGACCTTTGCCGCCGCGTACGTGGTCGGTCCGGAAAGGCCGCACAGCACCAGCCACAGTTGACCGCTGTTGCGCCGTTGGGCGGCGATGATTCCGTAGTCCATCCATCTCTTGCCCTGGCGGCGCGATCCATGCACGGTGCCGTCCACGCGCAATCCCATGGTCTTTTTCGGATCCATGCGAATTGACGCGGCCAATGGGCGATCCAGGTTTTCAATGCTGTCGGCATCGACGGCAAAGCGGCTACCGAACCTATCGGTCTCCCGTGACCAGATGAAGTGAAAGGGCAATTGCTCCTCGCCGCGCCTCGCTATTTCGAAACGCTCCACGTTGAACATTTTCGCCAGCATATACTCACTGGCACGGCTGGCGCGGGGCGATCCTATGCAGACGATGGACGCCTCATGCACGCCGGTGAACCATTTCTCCCACCCGCCGATCTCTTCACCGTTCTCTTTCTCCGGCGCACGGTACATGACGTCCACCATCGTGATGCTGATGTTGGATTGGTACCCGTTGATGCCGTTCAGGATCTCTGCCTGGCAGCGAAGATCCCAGACGCTGACCTCCCTGTTCAGACGTTTCTCGTTCGGTTGCGCGCCAAACATGAAGACCACCTCGGACCGCTCGGCCAGGGTCGCGAGGATACTCGGCTGGTCGAATATCGGACGTGCCGCGAGCCCCGCGCCCATGGGTGACAGATACGCGTTCAAGGCCATCAGCTCGCTGATGCGCAGACTCACGTCATCGGTGGTTCCGGCGAGAGTTTTCATGTCCAGGTTTTTGCCGGCCAGTCCCAACAGCTTCTGGAGCTTGCGCCGTTCAATGCCGATGCCGCCCGCCGCCTCGCTAATCTTCCTGGCGAGCGCATCGCAGCTTTGCAGCTCCTTGTACTTCGCCAATAGCACTTCGCTCAATCGTAGTCTCTGCATGTCAGTACCCGCTATTTCGTCGTTGTCGTGCTTTCTCTTCGCTAACCCGCCGGCGGCGAGATGGCAATACCCCGCCGCAGGAATCTGCTTCCTCAAGGACATTTCGGGACACCGTCTCGACAGTGCCATGCCGGGCTCGACCTGAAGTTACCATTTGACTGTCAATAAATGTCTCTGTTTGGCAGTACTGCTCGCCATATTCAGTCAGAGAACTCGCAACAATTGCTTGAACAGATGATCATAAACAACCAGTAGATTGACAACTTTTGCCAATATATCTCTAACCATTTGAATTTTCGCTATTAATTACTTTCTACTCGAAACTCTTCTTCAAGGCGCTTTTAACTGCCGTAGGCGATCATTGTCGCGACTTCTACTTGACAACTTACCATTTCTTGACGGTCGATGCCTTCCTGTCGTCGAATGCAGGTGAGTCAACGACCAACACATGGGCCCGTGCCGGCAAGCCGCCGCGGCAGCAGGCACGAAAACTCGTGCAAACACAGAGGCTTAAATCAATGTCCAGCTTCTTCCTCCCGGACCAGTCAAACGCCTGGCGCGTGTGTGAGCCGGACAGCTTTCCGGTCGCGCTGACAGCGGAGCCCTTTAAAATCACGCCATGGCAAGGCACCGGGCGGGGGCAGCGACGGCTGCCCAGCATTCATCGGGTCGCACCGACTGCCGGGCCCGCGGAGTTCTCGTTGCTGGTGCCCCGGGGTTGCACGGTCCGGGTTAACCAAACCGCCATGGTTGCCGGCCTGCGGGTGCTGCGCCACCGGGACGCCATCCGCATCGGGCGGGCGCCCGCCTTCTACTTCACCACCGAACGGCTGGCCCGGGTGGAAACCTTTCCCGGTTCCGACGTGACAACCCATTGTTCACGCTGCCGCAGCGAAATCCTCGCCGGCGACGCCGTGGTCCAGTGCCCCATTTGCAAAACCACCATGCATGAGATGCCGGACAAGAAGCGCGGCTGCTGGCATTTTTCAGCCACCTGCGTCTGTGGGGGGCCCACGGACTTTTCTTCCGGCTACCGGTGGCATCCGGGAGATATTTGATATGTACCCGCAGCCCCGCCCCGACGAAAACGGCGCGTCGCGTTACACCATCTTCATCATCGGCTTGGGCTTGATCGGCAGCCACCTGGTGAGACACCTGATCACCATGCTGCAAGTGGCAAGACTGGTCCTCATCGACGACGGCGTCTACGAGCACAGCAACCTGCGCGGCCAGTTTATTTCGCCGGAGGACGTGGGCACGCCCAAGGTGACTGCCCAGGCCCGCCAGCTGCGGCGCCTCAACCCGGCGGTGACCATCGACACCCATGTGGCGCGCATCGAAGAAATTCCCATGGGCATCCTGCGCCAGGCCGACATCGCGGTATGCGGCGTGGATTCCAGGCAGGCAAGATGGCACAACAACCGCCTGTGGCAGAAGCTGGGCGTGCCCTGGGTCGACGTCGCCGTGGAGGCCGGGGGAACCCTGGTTCGGGCGGGAGCCTACATTCCGGGACAGGGAAGTTGCTTGTTGTGTTCCTGGGGCCCGGATCATTTCGCGCGGTTGACGCAAAAGCACCCTTGCCTTACGGCTTCTCCGGCGCCATCCACTCGCGGCATCTCGGTCACCGGCGCCATCGCGGGCGCACTTGGGGCCATGGAAGTGGCCAAGCTCGTCAACGGCCCCTCACAGGAACTTCTGGTGGACCGCCAGATGTACCTGGACGTCCGGCACCATCAGCTCGACGTTGTCCGCTTTGGCGAAAATCCCGACTGTCCCTGCGATCACTCGCCGTGGCGCATCACTACCATCGCCGCCCCCGCGCGGAAGCTGAGCTTGCTCCGCGCGCTGCTTCTTCGAGGGAACGGTCGGCCATCGGCCATGGGATTGGATGGCCAGGTTTTCGTCAAGCGCCAGCATTGCCTGTCCTGTGCCCGGCCCGGCGAATCGCTGTTGCGCCTTTCCGAACGTCTGCGCGCCAACCAGCGCACCTGCCGTCACTGCGGCGGTGAGCTGGCGGCCGCGGCATTCGACACGCTCGACACACTCTCGGTCGGCGATGTCTCCCCCGCCCGGCTCGCCGGCCCGCTGCACGATCTCGGGTTCCTCGACGCCGACGTATTCACACTGCTCTCACCCGGAGAGCAGCCGGCACATTTTCAGATTGGAGCTTAAGACCCGTGCATGACCCGATCTTCCATAGCTTTCTCCAGAAGTCCCATGACCAGGCCATGGCCCTTGCCGCGTCCAGCGATCTGTTGGAACTGGAAACCCTCCCGGGTTCACCACCGACGCGCTTCATTGCGCACTTCGCCTGCCGAGGCCTGGTGTGCCGGAACAACGTCGTCCAGGAAGCCGAGCAGTTCGCCGTGGGTTTCAACTTTCCCGGCGGGTATCTGCAAAGCGCGCCGGAGCCGCTGCGCATGCTCACGTGGCTTTTGCCACAGGACGTGCACCACCCGAACATCCTCGGGCCGTTCATCTGCGTGGGCAAGCTGCAGCAAGGTGTCGCGCTGGCGGATCTCCTGTTCCTGACCTTCGGTCTCATCACCTATCAATCCGTAACCATGAACGAGAATGACGCGCTGAACGGCGCCGCCTGCGCATGGGCCCGCCGGCATGTGCACGA
>JAPULM010000286.1 GCA_027294925.1 bacterium | reverse complement strand
CCGTGCTTAATTTGTGTGCTGAACGGCCGGACAATCGGCGTCAGTTGCATGAAGCGGGGCTTGAGTATCTATGGTTGCCGGTGGTGGATGTTTGCCCCCCCAGCTTTGATCAGATCGTGCAGGGCATTGCCTGGATTGAGCAGCAGTTACAGCACAATCGAACCATCTATATTCACTGTGCCGTGGGCGTGGGACGTTCTGCGACGCTTCTTGCCTGTTGGTTTCTTTACGCTCAGCAGATGAATGTCGCTGAGGCGATACGTTTTCTTAAATCACGCCGTCCGCAGGTGGGATTGACACGTATACAAGTTCGCCGTCTTGAGGCGTTTGAAGGGTGGCTAGGGAAGAACGCCGGCATGATATCTGCGCCGCTCGCTCGGTCTTGAAGGAACATTGTCCAGGCTGTCATTGCCAATGCGCCGGCAGGATACGCTGCACTGCCGGGATACCACATTGCGCTGCTACCCATGTTTCGAGGTAGAGACCATCTTTGTAAGTGGATTGCTCCGAATCATGTGCGACGACGTCGCCGGCCATGGCCGGAATGAGCGGGGCTAGTGTCTGACTTGCCAGAAGTGACCCTGGCGCCCCCGCCATTAGCAAGGTGGTTGCCTGGACACGCGGTGCAAATGCCCGCAGGTCATAATAACTCAGGGTGTGCCGTACGGCCTCGGCGTGGGCCGGGAAAGCCCGTAGGTAGTCGTTGATTTCCTCCAGAGGATACGCTGTGCTTTGGCCAGCCATGTCGACGCTGTCGTAGAACAGCGCAGGTGTCGTGACCATGTGCGTTGTTCCGGCATGCAGACCGGCGGTGAGCAGCGCTAGGTCATTGCCAATCACCACGATACGCGAGGTGTCCAGTTCGGGACGCGTTAGTAAAAACTCGAGACCTCTGACGCTATCCGCGGCAATGCCGCGGAAGATATAGGACTCAGCTTTGGCAATTCCCTCCGTGAGCAGTCCTGGGAACATTGCTGCATAGGGGGTGTCGGAATTGCGCTGACCGCGGCTTGCCAGGGAAAAGGTGATGTATTGGCTACGTTGTAAATTTGCTGTTCCCTGCGGGATGATTTCTAGCACACTCTGGTATTTAGGCGCGTAATAGATGGCGGGGAACGGGCCGTCTCCGGTAGGAATGCTCAGATAGCCAAACAGACGATAAGGGCCAATGCTGGTGAGCCTGACGCCATACAGGGTCGCAAAGTCGGTGCTGCGTAGCGGCATGAGATCGATTTCCGGCCGAGCGGCGTAACTCGCCAATTCCTCCAATAAACCCTGCCAGTACAGATCAAAATCCTCAGGTGGGTGAGTTATCATGCGGATACCTCTCACGAAAGCAGGTGTTGCGCGAAGAACTGCTGCACGATCGCGCTGTGCTGGTGTCGTCCGGCATCATGACCATGGCCGTCATAGGTGTAGAGCTGCTTGTCTATGGCGCCAATCTTATTGAATAGAGCGTATCCGGTTTCGGGCGGACAGACGTTGTCCTGCAGACCAATATTGACGATGATCGGACAGCGAATTTGATCGGCAAAGTTGAAGCCATCGAAGTAAGCGAGGGTTTCGCTTACGGTGTGGCGGTGATCGGGATGTAAACGCAGGTAGTCGTTGATCTCCTCATACGGATAGGTATGCGTGAGTGCGATCGCATCCATCATGCCGCAGAGATACGGCGCGCCTGCCGCTGCCGCCCGCACCTCTGGTCGCATGGCGGCTGTGGTGATGGTTAGACCGCCGCCTTGACTGTTGCCCGTTATGCCGATGCGAGTCGACGCGACCTCAGGGCGCGACAGCAAAAAGTCAACTCCGCGCCAGGTGTCCATATAGAAGCCGCGATAGGTATAGGTATGCCGGTCCGTAATATTGTAGGTTAATAGATTTGGATAGCCAGGATTGAACTGGCGCATGCTGCGCAGTTTGCCCCGTGGCGCCACGCATAGGGCGATATAGCCCTGGCGTGCCCATTCTTTGGGAATCGGCGGATCCATTTGATAGCCCGGCAACAGCAAGATGGCTGGGGCCTTGTTAGGCCGACGCGTGGGGCGGCAATACCAGGCGGCGATGCGTACGCCATCAAGGCTGGTGTAAAACACCTGGGAGACATCAATGTCGGCCGATGACCGCAGCGGCTCGGGGATGATTTCAGGGTCAAGCGGAAGGCGCGCCGCTTGATCCTGCACGCCGTCCCAGAAGGCATTAAAGTCTTTGGGTTTGTGGACCACCGATTGATAATGGGGGGAGACGGTTTTGGGCATACTTACTCCTCAAGCAAAGGGGGCGGCGTTAGTTCGGATGAGTGAACTCACCGAATGATTTGGTGATCATACGGTTGGTCGGTTTTCAGGGCGGGGAGAATATCACGTGGATCCAGCCCTAGTTCAAGTGTCCCCAGGCTAGAGAGGCAGAAGTCGCGCGGCGGGAATTGAATTGGGGCAATGGCGCCGTCTCGAAACAATTGTTCGATTGGCGACGTTTTGAAAATGGCGTGTGCACCGCCTAGCGTCAGCGCCGTGCGGGTGATCCGAGTTACCGCCTCGCCAACCATGTATTTGGCCCGATAGAACGCTGCAAGTGTTTCGGGTGTGGGGCCTTGGGTGTCGCTCAACCAGGCTGAGTAGTATGTCATTAGCCTGGAGGCTTCTAGATCAACACTCATCTGTGCCACCTGGCGGCGGACATCCGGATGGTAGGCCATCGATTGCGAGAAGCCGCGAGGGTGTCTTTCATTTAGCATCTTGACTGCTTCGTTGTATGCTGCGGCGCCCACGCCGAGATAGACGGCGGTGTAGGAGGCCCATAGCCAGTTAGCGTTGTCGCGTCGAAACGGTACGATGTCGTCTGAACGAACGAGCATGGCTTCTTGCGGCACCCAGCAATCTTCCAGAATGAGAGAGTCACTGCAAGTCGCGCGCATGCCAAGGGTATCCCACACCTGCTCAACGCGTCGTCCTTTGGCATGACGAGGCACCAGTAGGAGGATTGCCGCTGTAGCGCTTTGGGCTTCATCGGGATAGGCCAAAACGGCAGTATAGTCGGCCACTTCCAGCATCGAGGCAAATGCTTTGCGGCCGGTAATGCGATAGCCGCCATCCACCTGCCGGGCACGCGCTGATGGCGCCGGCGTCGCGAGGAGGCCGGAGGTCGTTGGTTCGGAAAAGTTTCCCGCAATCAGCATCCGGTCGTTTACCACCAAGTCGGCGATCCGTTGTTTGGTGGTCTGTGACACTAATGCACTTTGCATCAGTGGCCCTACAATCGACAGGTGCATATTGAATGAAAGAGCAGTTGATGGACATCCCTGAGCTAAGGCCTCAGCCGCGAGCGAATAACCCAGTAGTCCTACACCCCATCCTCCCAAGTCTTGCGGGACGTTCAGTGCATAGAAACCTTCCTTTTGTAGGATCGCATAGTTTTCTGTCGGATGGCTTGCCTCACGGTCATGCGTTGCCGCTCGAGTGGCGAAATCTGCAGCGAGTTGGCGACAGCGCTGCCGGAGCTGTTCGTGGTCCTTGGTGATTTGAAAGTCCATACGCCTGTCTCCCACCCGGGCGTTAAGCACAGTACCTGTTAATTTTTGGCCCGTTCGAGGTAGGCTCCCTCACTCGTATCTACTCTGATGACGTCGCCTACTTCAATAAAAGCCGGTACTTGCACCACTAAACCGGTCTCCAAAGTTGCCGGTTTATTATGCGAGGCGGCTGTTGCTCCTTTCATACTGGGTTCGGTCTCCATTACTTTCAAGTCGACGCTTGCTGGCGGTGTGATGCCAATGGGTTCTTCTTGGTAAAATTCGACGGTGATCTGTGTATTCGGCAGTAGATAATCAGTTGCGTTACCTAAAAGCTCGCTGTCGAGATTAATCTGGTCATAAGTCTCTGTGTTCATGAAGACATACTCAGGACCATCTTGATAGAGATATTCAAATTGTTGCTGCTCAAGTATGACGCGGTCCACATTTTCGGTAGAGCGAAAGCGCTGCTCAAAGGAGCTGCCGGTGCGTAGATTGCGTAGGCGCGTCTGCACAATGGCCTTCCCTTTGCCGGGTGTGACATGGCGAAAATCCATCACCCGACAGGGGGCACCGTCTATCTCGATGATTTGGCCACGTCGAATTTGTGTTGCTTGCATGCTGGACGATCCTCCGCTGCTAACTTAACACGATTGAACAAACTAACATAATCTCATAGGCAATAATAGAGCTTACCAGGATAGCACAACAATTGTAAATTTGGAGCGTCAATCCGAATCGAGCCTTGCTTCGCGCTTAGTGGCAGGAAGTATGGCATGCAAGCGCCGCTTACGTATAAAACGCCTTTGCACGGGACATCCAATCGCTTCATACTTGACTCCCTCTCGCACAAAGCCGTAGCATATGACGTCATCTCAACCGCTGCGAACAGGGGTACAACCATGCGGCAGCAAGCCATACGCATCTATTGGATAGGCTCATGCCTGGCGGTGCTCGAGGCCTTTGTGCTGTTCATCATGGGGCTTGAACTTCGCTTCGAACAGATTCGGGGCTTGCTGGTCATCGCGCCGTTGCCTGTGGCGCTTATGTATGGGGTCGATCGCTGGCTGATTATCCGGCATACTCGGCCCATTGACGCGGTGTGCAAGGCATTGAAAATCGGACAAGCTGTCTCACATGATGCGATGCGTAGGGCCTACGTCCAGGCGCTGAACTTGCCGATTCTCACCCTGCTGCGCGTGTTGACCATTCATGCCCCATCGATCTTGCTGCCAGGGACTATCCTTTGTATACTCGCCAACCAGATTGCAGCTCTCGGGTTCACCTGGTGGCAGTTTTTCGTGATGTGGTCCCTATGGCCAATCACCGCGGCACCGCATGCGATCGTGGAGTATTTTCTCATCGACCGATGCGTGCGCGACGTCCTGGCCCAACTCGTATCGACCCACGATCAACCGCTGACGACTGACGTCCCCCCTGCGTCACCGCACGAGGTGATGTGTTTGTTGTTCGGATTTCAATCCGAGACGCCTGCGATCATCCGCACCTCCGCAGGTGTCCAGCTGGGCTGGCTGCTGTTTTTTGTCAGCCTCATGCCGATGTTTGTCCTGGGGGCGTCGGTCTACCTGAAGATTGCCACATCCAATGGCGCCACCCCCGAACCCTCCCAGTTTTACACGCTCAGTGTATGGATCGTCTTGCTCATCGTGCTCAACACGGCGATTAGCGCCGTCATCGTGACGCTGTTGTCCCGGCGCGTACGGCATTCGATCGAGGAATTTCTCAGCCACATGCAGCGCGTTCTCGAAGGTGATCTGTCGCAGCTATGGCGTCCGCGCACGACCGATGAATTCCTCGATCTCGGAACGGGCTTTAATGCCATGGTCTTGGGTCTACGAGAGCGAGAGGTGATCAAAGACACCTTCGGACGCTTTGTGTCGCAGGATGTCGCGGCTGCCGTATTAGACAATCGGGTGCCCATGCAGGGCGAACTCCGGGACGTGACGATTCTGTTTCAGGACATTCGCGGCTTCACCAATTTGAGTGAACGAACCGCGCCCGACGTGCTGTTACAAATGCTCAACCGGTTTTTCACCGAAATGGTGGCTGCCGTTGAGTCGCATGGTGGGATCGTCAAACAATTCACCGGTGACGGCGTCATGGCGCTGTTTGGGGCGCCAGTGCAGCATGCTGAGGCCCCTATTCGAGCCGTACAGACGGCGCTCGACATGCTAACCCGGCTCGACAGATTCAATCAGCACCAGCGGGAGCGAGGCGAAGACGCGCTGCGTATTGGGATTGGCATTCACACTGGTGAAGTGGTCACCGGCTGCATCGGTCCTGATACGCGTGTCGAATATGGGGTGGTGGGCGATGCGGTGAATCTCGCCAGTCGGGTGCAGGGTTTAACCAAGGAGGTGGGCGCGGCCATCCTCATCACCGATGCCACCGCGGCGCAACTGGAGGATCGATTTGCGTTCGGTAAGCAAGCGGTGCTTCCGGTGCGGGGCAAAACCCAGCCCATCCAAGTGATCGAAGTACTGGGTGCACATACGGCGCAATAGCCGTCGTAGGTTGTGTTGAGAGACGAAACCCAACATTTCTAGGACGCGGCAGGGCTGCTGGGTTTCGTTACCAGCACCATAGAGAAAGCATATGGAAGTCGTCATCCGTTTGGGCATCTTTCTGGGTGTGTTCGTCATGATGGCGGTCTGGGAGGTCTGGCGTCCGCGCCGGCGGCTGTCGCAGACCAAAACTTGGCGCTGGGCCACCAACCTGGTTCTCATGGCACTCAACACCCTGGTCGTACGCCTGACCGTCGGGGCGGTGGCCGTCAGCGCTGCCTGGTTCGCCCAGCACAGCGGCTGGGGCGTCTTGCCCCTGCTACACCTACCGCTCTGGAGCAATATTGTCCTCAGTCTGCTGGTGCTCGATTTTGCCATCTATATCCAACACGTCTTGTTCCATGCCTTGCCGGTGTTCTGGCGCTTACACATGGTGCACCATACCGACCTGGACGTTGACGTCACCACCGGTCTGCGTTTTCATCCCATCGAAATCTTTCTGTCCATGCTCTACAAAGCAGCCCTTGTACTCCTCCTGGGGGCACCTCCGGTAGCAGTCATCGTGTTCGAGGTCATTCTCAATGCGACCGCGCAATTTAATCACAGCAACGTCTGCTTGCCCGTGGCTCTGGAGCGAATCCTACGTAAGGTAGTGATCACGCCAGATCTACACCGGATTCACCACTCTATGGTGGTCGCAGAGACGAACTCAAATTTTGGCTTTTCGGTCCCCTTCTGGGACCGGCTGTGCGGCACCTATCGCGCCCAGCCCGGCCAATCCCACACTGAGATGGCGATCGGTTTGCAAGCCTATCGTGACCCGCCGCCTCACGGTCTAGGCGGTCTGTTGCTGCTGCCGTTGGTCGCCAAACTTGGGCATACCAGCTTCCAGCAAGCCTCGGAGAGCGACCCCAATGACACGGAGATAAGTAACCAGACATAATGCGGAGTGCGCCTTAGCGCCTGTTTATATGTGCAGGTAAAAGGCGGAAAAACTTTTGTCTAGGCACTTATAAAGCCTCTTTTTGTCCGCCCGCAAGGGAAACGTTCGTGCCATTCAAAAGACCTAAGTGCTCCCCCCTACCTGCCGTTGGTGATCGTTACCAGGGCACGCTCGGCTGCTTCGCGAACCGATTGCTGCTCATCCTGAGACGCCATCACCTGCTGCAGCATCGGTACGGCGTCCTGGTCGCCATGCTCGGCAAGAAATTGGATCGCTCCCACACGGTACATGACCTCAGCTTCCGAGGTGACAACCTCACGCATCAGCGGTACAGACTGGGCACTTTTGATAGACCTCAGGGCCCGAAAAGCCAGATAATGACCACGGCCATCCTCAGTGGATTCGGTAAAAATCTGCTCCAGGCCGGAAACGCCCTGCGTTTCCCCCATCTGCGCCAATCCATAGGCGGCGCTCATACGCACAAAACGGTCTTCCTGCCCGTCTGCCAGGACGGTTTCTAGAACCGGAACGCTTTCTAGCAGCTGGAGTCGGGAGAGGCCCCGGGCAGCGGCGCGCCGTAACATGAGGTCGCCTTCGGTTTCAAGCACCTCCTGCAAGGCGGGCAGCGCCTGCGGAGCCTGAAGCGCCCCAAGTAAGCGGGCCGCAGAGCTCCGCTCACGTATGTCAAGCCTCTCCTCTAACACCCTCAGCAGCGCGGTTATTGCTGGCTCGCCAATGGCGCGTAGGCTGTCCAACAGTGTCCGGGCACGCCGCCGCCGCTGCCGCCCGCTGAGTTCTGCGGTGTCGTCAAGATATTGGTAGAAATTTGCCAGGGCAACCTCCTCCCCCTGAGCTGT